>NZ_JBEZLA010000016.1:0-122711 GCF_040651925.1 Streptomyces sp. NPDC048349
GCACGGTAGCCGCCCAGACGCGCGCGGGCCACGTACATGTCCAGCGGCCCGCCGATGGTCGCGATCCGGCTGCGGCCGCGCGAGACGAGGTGGGCGACGGCCGCCCGGCCCGCCCCGATGTTGTCGGAGTCGACGTGGTCGACGGGCTCGGCCTCCGAGCGCCGGCCGTTCATGACGAGGGGCAGCCCGAGCTCCCGTACCCGTTCGGGCAGCGGATCGTCCGCGTGGACGGAGGCCAGCAGCACGCCGTCGACGCGCCGGGCGGCCAGGTACTGCTCGAAGCGCTGGCGCTCGCGTTCCGTCCGCACCAAGGTGAGCAGCAGCTGCTTGTCGGCTTCGGCGAGTTCGGCGCTGACCCCGCGGATGAGGTCGAGGAAGTACGGCTCGGAGAACAGCCGGGCCTCGGTCTCCGGGATGACCAGCGCCACCGCATCGGTCCGGCTGCCCGCCAGCGCCCTGGCCGCCTGGTTGGGTACGTACCCCAGCTCGGCGACGGCGCGGGCGACCGCCGCCCTGGCCTGCTCGCTCACCCGCGGCGAGCCGTTGATCACCCGCGAGACCGTGCCCCGGCCGACGCCGGCCAGGGCCGCGACCTCTTCCAGGGTGGGCCTGCCGTTCTGGCGTCCGCTCACGACTTTCGAACTCCCCTCGTGCGACACAGCGCGTCCCGCGCCCGTCCGGTCGCGTGGAACACGGTAACGCCGAACCGTCCGGTGGGAGCGCTCCCAATTCTCTCACGATCTCCGCCCCGCGCACTGCGGGCCCACCGGATCCGGCCCGTGCCAGATGCCGGAGGACGCCCGCCCGGGGATCTGTTTCAGGGAGACCTGAACCGCGCACGGCCGGGGGCCGCCACACGCCGGATCGCGGGCCCCGTAAACGGTGACATGAATCACAGCGGGGCGGAGCATCACGGAAGCATTACGTCCACTGACCCCGCGCTGACATGTCGAGATTTGTCCCACCAGGGTCGGCATTCACCTTCGCTGGCGAAATGGGTTTCTCGGCGAGGAAACCGGTTAGCGGCAACTGGCCATGTCACAGGCATTTCTGAGGGAACCGTGCCACCCCGGGCTGTCCGCCGACCGCGCCGCCAGCATGACTGCCCCGCCATTTCAAGGCCGTCGTACCGCGTCGGCGGGCGGGCCGGCGCCGGGACTTGCGAGCCGTTGCGGGGCTTCCAAGAATGGCGCCCTGCCCGGGTGCTCCGGCAGCTCAGGCGCAGGACGCATCGCAGAAACCACGTGAGGTCACGCATGCAGAAGCACCGCAAGAGGACGCGCTACAAGAAGACGACCATCGCCGCCGTCACGTTGGGCATCGTGGGCATACCCACGGCCGCGATCGCATGCCTGGACACGCAGGAGACGGCCGCGCCGAGGGCCTCCGCCCGGCTGACCACGCCCCCCTCTCCCAGCGCGCCGCTCGAAACCCAGGCTGCACCCGTGGCCACCCCCGTCGCCACGCCCGAGCCGACCGGGCAGCCCTCGGTGGATCCGCAGCCGACAGAGCCCTCCCCCGCGACGACGGCGCCGCCCGCGGCGACGCGGCCCGCCAAGCCGGCGCCGGCGCCGGCCCCGCCGAAGCCCCGGGTCACCCCGAAGCAGCCGACCACGCCGACCGCCGCGCCGTCGGGCCCGGCCGCCGAGGTCGTGGCCCTCGTCAACAAGGAACGCGCCCAGGCCGGTTGCTCGGCACTCACCGTCAACGCGAAGCTCACGGCTGCCGCGCTGGACCACAGCAAGGACATGGCCGCGCACTCGAACATGTCGCACACCGGGTCCGACGGCTCGAACCCGGGCGAGCGCATCACCCGTGCCGGGTACGCCTGGTCGACGTACGGCGAGAACGTCGCCTACGGCTACAGCACGCCCGAGCAGGTCATGACCGGTTGGATGAACAGCCCCGGGCACCGGCAGAACATCCTCAACTGCGCGTTCAAGGAGATAGGCGTCGGTCTTGCACAGCCGAACTCCTACTGGACGCAGACCTTCGGCGCGGCCCGCTGACGGCGTGGCCGCCCTTCACCTGACCCGTCCGCGCGCGCATCATCGGAGTGTGGAGACGTGGGAGTGGTGATGAGGAATGAGGCTGTCGTTCCTGGAACCCCTGTACGCGGAGCCCGGCCCGTTCGCCTCGGTGTACGTGGACACCTCGCGGGACGTCGAGCAGCCCGACCGTGCGCTCGCCCTGCGGTGGCACCGGCTGCGTGAGGACCTGACCCGCCAGGGTGCGGACCGGGCGCTGCTCGGCGTACTGGAGGAGGCGGTCGGCGCGGACGCGGAGCTGCCCGGGACCCACGGTCAGGCGATCTTCGCGGCCCACGGCTCGCTCGTTCTGGACGGGGAACTGCCGCGGCCGCCCGACCGCGATTCGGCCCGCTACAGCACCCTGCCGGAGGCGATGCCGCTGGTCACCCAGCACCTGCCGGAGATCCCGTACCTGGCGGTGGTGGTGCACTACGGCGGGCGGCCGACGGCCGAGACGCACGGCTGGGTGACGGTGGAGGCGGAGTCCGGTACCTGGCCCGCCTCCGCGGTGACCCCCGGTGAGCGGCTGCACCGCAGGGTACCGGTGGCCACCTGGCACCACAGCGCCGTCCGGCTCGGTCACGAGCTGGACGCCTGGGCGCGGCGCACCCGCGCCGACGCCGTGGTCATCGCCGGGGACGAGTGGGCGGGCAACGTCCTGGCCAACCGGCTGCCCCGCGTCCTTCGCGCCAAGGTCGTACGGGCCGGGGGCCCCACCCCGACGGACACCCGGCGGGCGCTGATCGAACCGCAGCTGGGCGGCGTCTTCCGCGGCCGGATGGCCGCGCACGACCGGGAGCTGGTGGACGTCTTCATCGGCCGGCGGGCCCTGGGCGGGCCCGTGGCGGAAGGGCTGGCCGCCGCGGTGGCCGCCCTGCAGCGCGGCCAGGTCGCGGCGCTGCTCCTGAACCCCGCCCACGCGCCCGCCGGCCCGCTGCGCCTGTGGACCGGCCCGCTGCCCGCCCAGCTCGCCCTGTCCGAGGAGGAGCTGCTCGCCTGCGGGGTACGGGCGCCCCGTGAGGAACCCGCCGACGAGGTCCTGGTGCGCGCCCTCGTCGGCACCGCCGCGGAACTGGTCGTCGTACCGGAGGACGAGCTGCCGCTGGAGGAGGGCGTGGGGGCGCTCCTGCGGTACGCCGACCCGGCGCCCCCAGTGTGACGCGCCGCGCTCCTACAGCCGCTGGTAGGTGCCGATGAGCGTGCCGACGGCGAGCTCCTTGCCCTGCACGGCGTCGTGCACGGCGTCCACGTCGGGCCGCTCGGGCAGCCGGATCGGGTGTGACAGGGCGTACAGGCGGAAGAAGTAGCGGTGGGGGCCGTGCCCGGGCGGTGGCATGGGACCGCCCCAGCCCGGGCGTCCGAACCCGTTGGGCCAGGGCGTCCCGCCGTGCGGGTCGTGGCCCTCCTCCACCCCGCCGGTCCACGGGTCGATGCCCGTGACCAGCCAGTGCAGGAAGGTGGTACGCGGCGCGTCCGGGTCCTCGCACAGGAGCAGCAGCTCCGCGGTGCCCTTGGGTGCGGCCGTCCAGGTCAGGGGCGGTGAGACGTTCTCTCCCTCACCCGTGTACCGGCGGGGGATCTCCGCGTGGTCGGCGAAGGCGGGGCTGGTCAGCTGAATTCCGGTCACGGCCGCCGCTCTACCCGCCCCGGGACGGCCCCTACCGCTGCGGGCCGCGATCCACCCGACTGCCACGCGGGCCGACGGATCCGCAGGGCCCGCGGGCCTCGGGGGCGACGACGGGCGCGTGCCGGTGTGCGGTGCCACGCTGGGGTCGTACACGATCCCCGAAAGGCAATCGCCATGATCACCACTGACTTCGCCCCCGGCTCCCCCTGCTGGCTCGACCTCGGCGCTCCGGACGTCCCGGCCGCCGCCGCCTTCTACGGCGCGGTGCTCGGATGGGACTACGAGTCCATGGGCGAGGGGGAGGACATGGAAGGCGGGATGTTCCGCAAGGACGGCAAGATCGTCGCCGGGCTCGGCAAGCTCACCGAGGAGGGAGCCCGCCCGGCCTGGATGATCTACTACAGCGTCCCCGACGCGGACGCCACGACCCGGGCCGTCGAGAGCGGTGGCGGCACGGTGCGCGTGCCGCCCAGGGACCTCGACGAGTGGGGCCGGATGGCGCAGTACAACGACCCGCTGGGGGGCCAGTTCGCCGTGTGGCAGCCGGGGACGAACAAGGGCGTCGATCTGGTGGACGAGCCGGGTTCCCTGTCCTGGACGGAGCTCTACACGAGCGACGCCTCGGCCGCCAAGGAGTTCTACGGCGGTGTCTTCGGCTGGCGCTTCAGCGATATGGAGCTGCCGGGCGGCGGCGGGACGTACTCCCTCATCACTCCCGCGGGCCTTCCCGACGAGCGGATGCACGGCGGTCTGATGGAACTGGCCCAGGGCGACCTCGTCTTGACGAAGGGAAGGCCGTACTGGCACCCGGTCTTCCACGTCCCCGACTGCGACGCCGCGGTCGCCAAGGTCACCGAGAACGGCGGCAGCGTGCAGATGGGGCCGGAGAACGCCGAGGGCGTCGGCCGGCTGGCCGTCTGCCTCGACCCGTCGAACGCCGACTTCGTGGTGCTGACCCCGGCCCCGGGCTCGTAGCCACGCCCCGGCGGCGCCTCAGCGCGGGACGTGGACGTGGATGGTCTTGCCCGCCCCCGAGCCGTGGTGGCGGATCTCCACGTCGGTCCCGAGCCGGTTGACCAGGGGCCATCCCCAGCCCCCCTCGCCCCCGTGATCGGGGCGTCGGGGCTGTGGCTCCGCGCTGCTGGTGTCCGAGACGTCCACGTCCACGCCGTCCGGTTGCAGGCGGAGGTCGAGCGCACAACCGCCGGAGGTGTGGCGCACGGCATTGGTGACGAGCTCGCTGATCACCAGCAGGGTGTCGTCGAGCACGACGGGCGGGAGCTCCGGCCCCTCGCGCACGAACGGCGCGAGGAAGCCCCGCGCCGCGTGGCGGGCGTCGGCCGCCGCGCGGCGACGGTTCAGGTCCAGGTGCAGTGTCCAGGGGACAGGCATGAGAACCGGCTCCAGAAGCTCGTGTCCGGGTGCGTGGTGGGCGTAATGCTCACTTTTATACGCTTGCCCGGTCGCGCCCCACCTACTCGTCCCACAGGCGCTACAGGTCCCACGGGCGGCGGAGCTCCCCCCGCTGCCGACGGGGCACCCCTCGTCCCGTCCCGGTGGTTCCCGGACGGACGGCGCCCTCGGCGGTGCCTGCCGGGCAGAGCGCAGAGTGAGGGCGGCGCGGTCGTCGCCGGGGCATGCCGGCGCCCCGGGACGCTTGGCCCGTGGGCCCCCGGCACCTACACCGCACACCGCCTCAGTGGGCCCTCCAGCGGAACTTCCCGCCACCGACCCATCTGACCTCGTCCGGGTCGTCCAGGTCGTGGATCGTGATGCCGGCGCCCGCGGCGATCAGAAGCACGTCCGTCATGGACCGGGCGGTGCTGACCATCTCCCCGTCGACCTCCACGATCCGGAACGGCGGGTCGGCCGGGTGCACACCCAGTACCGTGACCCGCGCCCTGGAGATGTAGGGACTCGCGCTTTCGGTCATGCGCAATTCGCCTCCCCTTCATGACGGGGCGCCGGGATCCACCGGATCTTCCTGCGCCTGCCCGGGTAGGAGCGGTTCATTCCGTCAGGATGGGCGTCCTCGCCGGGGACCCGCAACGCAGGAGGGGCACAGCCCGCGGTAGGTGACCTCGACCTCGGACACCGTGAAGCCGTACCGCTCCTGCGCCGGGAGGACCGCCAGCGGGTCGCCGGTCGGGTGGACGTCGCGGATGGTGCCGCAGCCGGAGCACACCAGGTGCTGGTGCGGGTGGTGCGCATTGGGGTCGTACCGCTTCGCGCGGCCGTGGGCGGAGACCTCCACGACCTCCCCGAGCAGGACCAGTTCCCCCAGGGTGTTGTAGACGGTCGCCCGGGAGATCTCGGGCAGCCGCTCCGCCGCACGGGCGTGCACCTCGTCGGCCGTCAGGTGCACGTGCTCGCCGTCGAGGATCTCCGCGACGACGCGCCGCTGGGACGTCATGCGCCAGCCACGCCCCCGCAACCGCTCCAGCAAGTCGCTCATCGTCGGTTCACCTGTTCATGCTCGCCGGGATGAAAGAAGTCTACCGGCCGGTGTTCGCATTCCGGCGGGAAGCGGACGCGGTGGTGCGGCGGGAAGAACTCCGTTACGCCGCAGCTCCGCGAACGGTCGAGATGATCGGACGATCTCACCTTTTCTCGGCCGTCCCGGCGACCGGGAGAGTCGGCAGCCGTGGAGCCGGGACCCCAAATACCGTGGATTTCGGCTGCCTGTTGCGCGGGGGCGCTCCGCGTGTTCTCACAGCGGCACGGTCTGCGGTGCGGAACCATACGGACGCAGGCCGCCCGCCCGCATTCACGTAGGAAAAGCGGACAAGCTCCCAGAGCAAGCAGCCAGCAGATGGAAAACCCGAGACAGGAAGAAGGGCTGACGTGTCCGGCAGCGAAAGCGAGAACCCGGCAATCCCCTCCCCCACCCCCACGCCGACTGCCCCCAGGACGAACCGTGACTGGTGGCCGAACCAGCTGGACCTACAGGTTCTCCACCAGCACTCGCCGCAGTCCAATCCGATGGGTGAGGGCTTCGACTACGCACAAGAGTTCGCGAACCTGGACGTCGAGGCGCTGAAGCGGGACGTCTTCGAGGTCATGACGGCCTCGCAGGACTGGTGGCCTGCCGATTACGGTCACTACGGGCCGCTCTTCATCCGGATGAGCTGGCACGCCGCCGGGACGTACCGCATCGCCGACGGCCGGGGCGGCGGCGGCTCCGGCGCCCAGCGCTTCGCCCCTCTCAACAGCTGGCCCGACAACGCAAGCCTCGACAAGGCGCGCCGCCTGCTCTGGCCGGTCAAGAAGAAGTACGGCCGGAAGATCTCCTGGGCCGATCTCCTGGTCTTCGCCGGAAACTGCGCCATGGAATCGATGGGGTTCAAGACCTTCGGATTCGGCTTCGGGCGCGAGGACATCTGGGAACCCGAGGAAATCTTCTGGGGCCCCGAGGACACCTGGCTCGGAGACGAGCGCTACAGCGGTGACAGGGAACTCACCGGTCCGTTCGGCGCGGTGCAGATGGGGCTGATCTACGTCAATCCCGAAGGGCCCAACGGGAACCCGGATCCGCTCGCCGCCGCCCGCGACATCCGCGAGACGTTCGGGCGCATGGCGATGAACGACGAGGAGACGGTCGCGCTGATCGTCGGCGGCCACACCTTCGGCAAGTGCCACGGCGCGGTCGATCCGCAGTACGTCGGTCCCGAACCCGAGGCCTGCCCGATCGAGCTGCAGGGCCTGGGGTGGACGAACTCGTACGGCAGCGGCAAGGGCGCCGACACGCTCACCAGCGGGCTCGAGGGCGCGTGGACCTCCGAGCCGACGAAGTGGGACAACGGGTACCTGGACAATCTCTTCCGGTACGACTGGGAGCTGACGACGAGCCCCGCCGGTGCGCACCAGTGGACCCCGACGGACCCCTCGGCCCGGGACACGGTGCCCGATGCGCACGATCCGTCGAAGCGGCACGCCCCCATGATGCTCACGACGGACCTCTCGCTGAAGCTGGATCCGGTCTACGGGCCGATCTCCAAGAGCTTCCACGAGAACCCGGCCAAGCTCGCGGAGGCGTTCGCCAAGGCGTGGTACAAGCTGTTGCACCGCGACATGGGACCCGTCTCGCGCTACCTCGGACCGTGGATCCCCGAGCCGCAGCTGTGGCAGGACCCCGTCCCCGCGGTCGATCACGTTCTGGTCGGGGACGCGGAGATCGCAGACCTCAAGGCCCGGATCCTCGCTTCGGGGCTGTCCGTCTCCCAGCTGGTCACCACCGCCTGGGCGTCGGCGGCGAGCTTCCGCGGCACCGACAAGCGGGGTGGGGCCAACGGGGCGCGGATCCGGCTTGCGCCGCAGAAGGACTGGGAGGTCAACGCCCTCCCGGAGGTGACCGAGGTGCTGGAGACCCTCGAAGGGATCCGGCAGGACTTCGCCGCCTCGCAGACCGGCGCGACGAAGGTCTCGCTCGCCGATCTCATCGTCCTGGGCGGGTGCGCGGCCGTCGAAAAGGCGGCGAAGGACGCGGGGCACATCGTCACGGTGCCGTTCGCGCCGGGGCGCACGGACGCCTCGCAGGAGCAGACCGACGTGGAGTCGTTCGCCGTCCTCGAGCCCAAGGCGGACGGCTTCCGCAACTACCTCCGGGCGGGAGAGAAGTTGTCGCCGGAGACGCTCCTGCTGGACCGCGCCAACATGCTGACGCTGACCGCACCGGAGATGACGGTGCTGATCGGCGGCATGCGGGCCCTGAACACCGGCTTCGCGGGGTCCCGGCACGGTCTGTTCACCGACCGGCCGGAGACGTTGACCAACGACTTCTTCGTCAACCTGCTGGACATGGGTACGGAGTGGAAGGCGTCGACCTCGGCGGAGAACGTGTTCGAAGGCCGGGACCGCGGCACGGGCGAGGTCAAGTGGACGGCCACCGCGGCCGACCTCGTCTTCGGTTCGAACTCCCAGCTCCGAGCCGTCGCGGAGGTCTACGCCTGCGAGGACGCGGGAGAGAAGTTCGTCCGTGATTTCGTGGCGGCGTGGGACAAGGTCATGACCCTCGACCGGTTCGACCTCGCCTGAGCCCGGTGTCCCGGTCGGCGCGGCCTGACTCCCGCAGGCCGGCCGGGACCTCCCGGCCGGGCCCTTGGACCGGCCCCCCGGCCCTGGGGTCGGGCGCCGGTGCGGGAAGGGGTAGGGGGCCAGGCCGGCGCCGGATGACCGCCTCGGCCCCCTTGCGTAGGGTCGGGACCATGACGCGCAACGACGACATCCCGCAGGAACCCGCCCCGCAGCCGGACCTCGACGCCTACCTCGCCCGCATCGGCTGGACCGGGGAGCGGCGGGCGGACGCCGACACGCTCCGGTCGCTGCACCTCGCCCACATGTACGGCATTCCGTTCGAGAACCTGGACCCGCTCGGCGGCTCGGCCCCCTCCCTCGCACTGCCGGACCTGGAGGCGAAGCTGGTCCGCGGCGGCCGGGGCGGGTACTGCTACGAGCACAACACCCTGCTGGCCGCGGTGCTGGAGGCGTTCGGATTCGGCGTCACGCGGCTGGCCGCGCGCGTCGTGCTGGGAGCCGGGGACGCGGTCCGGCCGCGTACGCACATGCTGTTGCTGGTCGAGGTGCCGGGCGAGCCGGGCCCGTACGTGGCGGACGTGGGCTTCGGGGCGGGCGGCGCCCTGCTCGAAGCGGTCCCGCTGGTGGCGGACACCGAGTTCGAGGACGCGACCCGACGCCACCGCCTGGTCCACCGGCCGCACCGCGGACCGCTGGAGCTGTGGGTGCTCCAGGCGTACGAGGACGACGCGTGGACGGACCAGTACGCCTTCACCCTGGAGCCCTACGAGGCCCCGGACTTCGAGGTCATCAACTGGCACATCGCCACCAACCCCCGCTCCCCGTTCTCCCACCTCCTCTACGTCCAGCGGACGACGCCGGACGGCCACCTCGCGCTCAGCGGCCGCCAACTCGTCCGGACCCGCCCGGACGGTTCCCGCAGCGAACGGGAGTTGTCGGGTCACGACGAGATCGTCCGCGTCCTGACCGCCGACTTCGGCATCGCGGTACCGGACGGGCAGGCACTGACCGCCGCCTCCGCCTGAGCCCGGCGCGTATCCGCAGCGCGAGGGCCGTTCGGCGGAGCCCGGCTGGCAGCCCGCCCGGACGGCGCCCAGGGTGTCAGCTGACGGCCGCCTCCGTGACGGACGGGCCCAGCCCGGGCAGCGGCCGGACCTGCTCCCTGCTCCCGAGACGCCTGGAGACGCGATGCACAGCACACCCCACAGGGCCGGGCGGGGCCGCCGGCGACCGGCCTGGCTCGCGCTGGGCCTCTCCGTGGCGCTCGGCGCCCTCGGCGCCGGCCCGGCGGCCGCCGCGCCGGCGCCGCGGTGCGACCGGGCGCCCACCGGCGTCCAGACCAGCGACTACTGGCTGGACTTCACCGTTCCGGCCGGGCTGATGCCCGACCCGCGGTTCGACGGGCGCCCGGCCCGGATCCAGGTGCACCGCGTGCAGCCGTCGTACGCGAACGGCAGGTGCCGGGGGCTGCCCACCAGGGCCGCGGTACTCGTGCACGGCCGTACCGTCCCGGGACCGGCGGCGTTCGACCTGCGCCACCCCGCGCCGGAGGGCGGCGAGCTCAGTGTGCAAAAGGCCCTCGCCCAGGCGGGCATCGACACGTTCGCCCCCAGCCTGCTCGGCTACGGGCTCTCGACGCGGTTCGCGGACGGGCTGGACGATCCGGGCAACGCGAGCCTGCGGGGCTACGACGCCGACGGCTCCTGCCCGTACCCCGAAGGCTGCGACCGCACCCACGACCCGGTGTTCCCCCTCGACCAGCAGGGCAGCCTGCTCATGCCCCATCCGCTGCAGGAGCGGGTCGCGCACTCCAGTGACCGGCGCTTCGCCCGCACCGACGTGTGGGTGCGCGACATCCGCCAGGTCATCGACGACGCCGTCGCCCGCGCCCGCCCGACGAACGGCAAGGTCACCCTGGTCGGCGCGTCGTTCGGCGCGGTCCAGGTCGGGCGCGCGCTGTACGCGGCCAACCCGGTGCTGCCCGACAGCAGCCGCACGCTCTCGAAGGTCAACCGGGTGGTGTTCCTGTCCTCGCCGTTCGGTCTGCCGACCGAGGAGACGACCCCGCCGGGCGGCTTCGCCACGTTCCCGCTGACGCTGGGCGGGCGCCCCGCCGAAGCCCCCCTGCCATCGGAGCGCGAGGCGGTCTGCACCGGACGGCGCATCCCCGGCGCCGCGGACCGGCTCTGGACGCAGATGCAGGAGCTGGACCCCCTGGGCAGCACGTGGGGCGGAGCCGAGCCCGGCAACCCGAGCGGCCTCAGCCGCACCCCCACCTTCTCCGCCTACGGGTGGAACGCCGCCGTGGCCGGGCAGCTGTCCCCGCCCACGCTGGTCGTGCACGGCCTCGACGATCGGGAGCCGTCCTCGCCGCCGTCGAACGCGACCGCCCTCTACGACGCCCTGCCGGCGTCGATGACGCGCAAGGTGCTGGTCCAGGTGCAGTGCGCGAGCCATTCCCTGCCCCAGGAGGGCTGCACCGGCGCGCGGTGCACCCCGGCATCGGGGATCCCGTACGGCGGCCGCCCCGGCGAGCCCTGGGCCGGCCCGCACGCCACGCTCAAGGCGGCACTGATCGAGTGGATCGGGCACGGCACCTTCGGCGGCGCCCCGAACGGCCGGTTCGTCGTCGACGAGAGCGGCGTGGCGAACCCCGCGACCTGAGGGCCGACCGCGATTGTCAGACCCCCTCGGTACCTTCGGCCCATGAGAGCTGAGGCAACCTTTACCGTCCAAGCGTTCGTCGCGCCCGAGTTGAAGCCCGAGCCGGCCGTGTCCACCGGGCTGCCGGTGGGTGTCGCCACGATGGAGAAGCACTTCGAAGGAGAGGTCGTGGGGCGCTCGGCAACCGTGTTCACGGCCGCGTTCGACCCGTCGGCAGGCGTCGGCACCTACGTGGCGATGGAGTCGTTCGAGGGCTCCCTGCAGGGCCGGGAGGGAGCCTTCAACTTCGTGCACTCGGCGACGACGTCCGGCAGCGACCGCACGGCGGAGTTCTTCACCATCGTGCCGTCGAGCGGCACCGGCGAGCTGGCCGGGATCACCGGCGCCGGAGGGATCGCCGTGGACGCCGACGCCACGCACCGCATCTGGTTCGACTACCAGCTCGGCTGATCCGTGGCTCCGAGGGGCAGCGGCCCGCACGACCCGCTCGGCCCGCTCGGCCGCGGGATGACCGGCGGCGGCGGGCCGGCCCCCGCCCGACACCGGCCGGCCATCTCCCGGCTGCCCGGAGTATGTTCCGAGTGCTCCCGCTCGTGGCGATCAGGGCCTTACCATGCGCGTGCGGGGCGCGGGGAGCGCACCGCGGGGCGTCAGGGGGAGGCGCGATGGCCGCAGCACCGTACGACCGCACACCCGGAACACGTGGGACGTCCGAGGACCTGGCGGACCACACCGGGCACGGGCTGCCGGGCGGGGTGGAGCTGTACCACTTGAGGCCGGACGGCGGCATCGTGCTGGCCGACCGGGACGGGTCCCGGGAGCTCGGGCCGGAGCGGGAGTTCCTGCCGTTCATCGACGACGGACAGTTCGCGCACTACCTCGTGGGCGACGCCGGCACCTCGCCCGAGCGGCCCTCCAACGCCACCGTAAAACTGGGGGTGGTGGGCCCGCGCAGCGCCTTCACCCCGCACGCGCACGGGGGTGAGCACTTCGTCCTCAGCCTCGGCCACGCGGCCTGCGGGCTCTACGACGCGGGCCGCGGCCGCGTCACCGAAGTACGCCTTGCACCGGGCATGTTGATCCGCATCCCGGAGATGATGCCGCACTCCTTCGCGAACCGGGGCGGGTCCCCTCTGACGATCCTCGCCGCCAACACGGGATACGGCATCGACCACGAGGACTACGCCATCACCGCGGCGGAAGCCGAGCGGCGGGCCGCCCCGAGCGCCGTACGGCCCGGCCCGGCGGGGCGCGCCGCCGCGCCGGCCGCTCCCGCCGCCCCCCGCGCCACCGGTGGCGCCGCCAGCGCCGGCGCCACGGCGCTCGCGTCCGCCACCGACTACCGGGTCCTCGCCGCCGCGCTGCGCGACATCGAGCGCGCCCAGCGGGTCCACGGCATCGCCGGCACCACCGTCCGCGAGCGGCTGGCCGCACGGCTGCGGCGGGTGGCGACCGCACTGGAGGTCCGCCGGTGATCTGCCCGCACTGCGAACGCAACCTGCTGCGCAAGGAGCGCACCGGCAACACATGCAGCCATTGCAAGCGGCGCTACGCACTGGACCCCAAGACCAACTCTCTGCGCCTCAGCGACCTGCGGGTGCTCCGGATCACCACCGGGCTGACGGACAACGGCCGGATCCGCGTCACCCCGGGCCAGTTGTGGTACGCGCTGTCGCGCAAGCGGATCAGGGAAGGCGAGTTCGCACCCGGCTGCGCGGGCGGGGCGCTCTTCGGCGGTGTGGTCTTCGGATTCTGGGCCCTGTTCGGCCAGATGCCGTTCATGCTGTACGCCTCGGCGGCCCTGCTGGCCACCGCGCTCGGCGTCCTCATCGCGCGGCGGCGGGGAGCGGGCCGGGGCATTGCGCCCATGACCCGTGGAGCCTTCCGTTCCGAGGCGCTCGCCGAGTGGGTGCGGGTGTACGGGAGCCTGCCGCCCGGCGTGGTCGACGACAACGGCCACCCGTGGCCCCGGCGGCCCGCCGACGCGCCCCCGCCGCATGCCGTGCTCCTCTGCCCCGACCCCTCCATCGCCGCCTTCCTGGCCGCCGACGGCCTGCCCGACCGCCACGGCATCGCCCTCGTACAGAGCCCCGAGCGCGTCACGGCCCTGCTCCCCGCCCTGCCCCCGCGCGGCCCGGTCCTGGTGCTCCACGACGCCGACGCGCGCGGCGAACTGCTCCTGCGGCAGCTCCGCCAGGACCTCCCCGGCCGCCCGGTGGTCGACGCCGGAGTGTCCTTGCGGACGGTCCACGGCCGGCCGAAGGCCGTGGCGTACCGCGATCCCCACCACAAGCCCACGGCGCACGAGATGCGCCGGCTGACCGCCCTCGGCGAGTTCACTGCGCAGGAGCTGACGTGGCTGGCGCAGGGCTGGCGGTTCCCGCTCGTCGCGATCCCGCCGGTCCGGCTGCTCACCGTGCTGGGCCGGCTCGCCAAACGGATCGGCCGCGGGGTCGACGACGAACGGCGCCGTGCCGCGGAGGTCGGCTTCATGACGTGGCCGGGCGCCGGCGGGTCGCCAGGCGCAGACACCTCCGGGAAGAAGGGCACGCCCAGCGCATGAACACCAGCAAGAGCACGGGGAGGGGTGGGAGTGCCACTCCCTCCCGGTTGGCGCGCACCGGAATCCCGGCCTTCGGTGATCGGCTGCTCGATGCGGCGATCGGCGCGGCAGCCGCCCGCGCGGGCGACCCCGGCGGACTCCGGTTCACGGAGCGGCAGCTCTACTACGAGACCTGCCGCGTGCTGAGTCCGGCCGCGCCGCTGCTGCGCCGCCTGCCCGGCGCCCCGGCGCCGGTGGTGCGCCTGCCCTCGTTCACCCGCGCCCTGGACGCACGCGGCCGGGAGACCGTACCGGGACTGCTGCCGGCCGCGGTGCCCCCGGCGGACCTCGCCCGGCACGCGCCCGGCGAGCCGGACCTGTTCGACTACGGGCTCCCCCGGCTGCTGCTCTGCCAGGACCGCTCGATCGCGGCGATGCTGCTCGCCAACCACGTCCACCTGGAGGCGGCCTGCCCCGTCCTCGCGGCGGCCGACGCGCTGCCCCTGGCCCCGCGTCTCGTCGCCGCCCTGGAGCGGGCGGAGGGCGCCACGGTGCACGTCCTGCACGACGCGAGCCCCGAGGGGGTGACGCTCCCGGCGCGGGTACGAGCGGCGCTCGGCCCCCTCTCCGGGGTACGGGTCGGCTCCCTGGGGCTCGTACCGCGGCACGCCGCCGCCCTGCGGCTGCCCTCGGGACGCGGCCCGGCACCCGCCCCGGCGGCGGGGGCCGACTGGCCGGGCGCGCTGCGGCCGCGCGAGGCCGCGTGGCTGGCGCGGGGCCGGTTCGCGCAGGTGGCCGCCGTACCGCCGGCCAGGCTCGTCCGGACGGTCCTGCGCCTGACCCGGGGTCCGCGTCCGCCCCGCGCGTCCCTGTGGGGCGAGCTGGGCGGACTGCGCACCACCGGTTTCATGACGTGGCCCGCCGCGTGACCGGCCCCGTGACCCCCTTCGACACACCCGAGGTACGCACACGATGATCCGGCCCCGAGAGATCGCCTACGCAGACGAGCTCCTCGCCGACGGCACGGTCCACCGCAGGTACGAAGACGGCCTCGAGGAGTGGCGCAGCCGCACCCCGGGCCGCCCCCACACGGTGCGCTGGCGCGACAACCGGGGTGCCTCGGGGACCGACGAGCTGCTCGGCAACCGCGTCATCAAACGCACCCTCGAAGACGGCACCGCCACCTACGCCCGGGACATCGGCTACGGCCGTACGGTGTGGGCGCGTGGCGAGCGGGTCACCGTCAACAGGAGCTCCTTCGGCGGCCGGATGGGTGTGCTGCTCGCCGGCCTGGGGGTGGCGGCCCTCGCCGTCACCGCCGCCCATCTGCCGCCGCTGAGCATGACCCCGGAGGAGGAAGAGGCCCTGCGCCGCCAACAGGAGCAGAGCCAGGCGTCGTCCTCCGGCGGCGACGGCGCGGGCGGGGACTCCGGGGGCGACGGGGGTTCCGGCGAGGACGGCTGGGACGCGGGCTGGGACGGCGACGAGGACGCCTGGAGCGACGACGACTTCGGCTGAGCAGCATGAACACCAGCGATACGCACCGAGGCGAGCACGAAGGAAGGAACCATCAGTGGCACGTCTGTGCGCCTGCCTGGCCGACACCACCGGGCAGGCCCGCGCCCACCTCGCGGCCATGGGCGCCGCCGTCGCGGGCCGGCCCCCGGTTGAGGTGCCGGGTGCCGGGCTGGGCCTCCTCACCGGTGAGCCCGGCCGCGCCACCGGCCCGTTCGCCGCTCTCGGACGCACCGCGGTCGGCGAGGTCACCCTCCACAACCGGCCCGTGCTGCTCGCCGCCCTCGCGGCGGGGGCCGCGGCCGGGGCCGCCGCCGCGCCCCCGCGGCCCGACTGCTCCGACGGCGAACTCCTCCTCCACTGCTGGGCGTTGCTCGGCGAAGCCGGAGTGACACTCGCCGAGGGGATGTTCGTGCTGGCCGTTCTCGACGGACCCGACCTGGTCCTGATTCGCGACCACGTCGGTGCCCGCACCCTCTACTACGCGCGGGCCGACGGCGCATGGGCCGCCTCGACCTCGTTGCGGGCGCTGCGCCGCTGGCCGGCGCTCGCCACCTCGATGAACCTGTCGGCGGTCCGCTCCTTCCTCACCTTCGCCTACCTGCCCGGGGAGGAAACCCTGCTCACCGGGGTCCGCGAAGTGCTGCCCGGCCGCGTCCTGCGGCTGGCCCGCGACGGCCGGGTCACCGAAACGGTCCACTGGGAGCCGCACGAGCACGTCGAGGACCCCGCCCCCGCCGACCCGGCCGGTCACGTCCTGGCCCTGCGCTCCCTGCTGGAGCAGGCCACGGCGGCCCGGCTGCCCGCGGCGCAGCCCGCCGCGGTGCTGCTCTCCGGCGGTATCGACAGCTCCCTGGTCACCGCCCTGGCGGCGAAGCTCCACTCCCACCCGGTCCACACGTACTCCATCAGCTTCGGCGACGACCTGCCGAACGAACTCGGCTACTCGGGCCTGGTGGCCTCCCACTGCCACACCCGGCACCGGATCCTGAACGTCTCGGGGGCGGCGGTGGCGGCGCGGCTGGCCGAGGCCGCGGCACTGCTGGACAGCCCGGTCGGAGACCCGCTGACCGTGCCGAACCTGATGCTGGCCGAGGCCGTGGCTGCGGACGGCGCCTCCGTGGTTCTGAACGGCGAGGGCGGCGACCCGGTCTTCGGCGGGCCCAAGAACCTCCCCATGCTGGTGCAGGAGATGCACCGTACGCCGGGCGCGCCCTGGGACGAGGACCGGGCCACCGCGTACTTGCGCTCGTACCGCAAGTGCTGGACGGACCTCCCGGTCCTGCTGACGGAGCCGGTCCTGGACGCGCTACGGGATGCCCCGCGACTGGAGCGGCACGTGGAGCCGTACCTGCTGCCGGAGGCCGGCGGCTCCCCCTACGCGATGGACCACCTGCTCAACCGGCTGCTGCACTGCAACCTGCGGACCAAGGGGGCGCACCACATCCTGACGAAGGTGGAGCGCCTCACTTCGTCGAGGGGGGTGGAGGGCCGCTCCCCGCTCTTCGACCGGTCGGTCATCGACCACGCCTTCGCCACGCCGCCGGCGTTCAAGCTCCGCGGGACGGCCGAGAAGTGGATCCTCAAGGAGGCCGTGCGGGACCTTCTGCCGGGCACGGTGGTCGACCGCCCGAAGAGCGGGATGCGGGTGCCGGTGCAGCAGTGGCTGACCGGTCCGCTGCGCGATCTGAGCCACGAGCTCCTCCTCGGCCGCCGCTCCCGTCAGCGGGGCCTGTTCCGTCCTGAGACCATCCGGACCTGGCTCAAGGGCGAGGGCGCGCTGCTGCCCCGCCAAGGCGGCAAGCTCTGGCTGGTGCTGACGCTGGAGCTGTGGCTGAGGTCGTACGACGTGTGAGCCGACCGGGCCGACCGGCTGCCCGAGCCTCGCCCTGACAGCCCGGCGTGATCGATCCGCTCCACGGCTGAATCCGCGGCGGACGCGGCCGGGGCGTCGGGCGTGGCGTCGGGATGTGTGCGGGTCGGCGGGTGATGATGACGCGGTGCGACTTGATCACGTGTCCTATGCGGTGGCCCGCGACAGCTTCGTCTCGACCGTCCAGTGGATCGGATCGGCCCTCGGAGGCGGGTTCGTCGACGGGGGCGCGCACCCGCGCTTCGGCACCCGCAACTTCATTCTCCCGCTGAGCGGCGGCACCTACGTCGAGGTCGTCACCACACTCGACCACCCCGCCGCCGACCGCGCACCCTTCGGCCAGGCGGTCGCGCGCCGCGCCGCCGAGGGCGGCGGCTGGCTCGGCTGGGTGGTCTCCGTCGACGACATCGCCCCGGTGGAGGCCCGCCTCGGCCGCACCTCGGCCGAGGGCCACCGTGTCCGCCCCGACGGGTTCGACCTGAGGTGGAAGCAGATCGGCCTGCTGGAACTGCTGGAGGACCCGCAACTGCCGTACTTCCTTCAGTGGTTGGTGCCCGTCGAGGAGCGCCCGAGCGCCGACCCGCGCACCTCCACCACCATCCACGGTCTCTCCATCGCCGGCGACGCCGCCTCCATCGCCGAATTCCTCGGCGAACCGGCCGACCACCCCCTCGAACAGATCGACGTCACCTGGGTCGAGGATGAGGAACCGGGCCTGGTCTCGGTCGAATTCGCCACCGCCCAGGGCCCGGTCACGATTTGACCAGGGCCGGCTGCCCGGCAGGGAGCAGCCGACCGGGTTCTCCGCAGCCCGTGAATCGTGAACGTCTCCACCCACCGGCTCAGCCCGCAACGCCCCACCCATCAAGGCAAAGCGCCCCGGACCGAGCCGTCTGCACCACCCTCTACAGCCCGCGGCCCGTCGCGGAGGCGAAGCCCAGCCAGGTGTGGCGGTTGCCCCACCAGCACCAGCCGACCTTGGGGGCGTTGCGCCGTTCGCGGCCGTCGCGACCGGTGCCGTTGCTGATCCAGACCGCCGGGGTGCGGGCGTCCAGGGTGCCGTTCGCCTTGCGCAGCCGGGAGCCGATGGTCATGAAGCAGCGGCTGCGCTCGAGGGCCGCCGGCTGCTGGAGCACCCAGTGGATGCCTTCGGTGAGCAGCAGCGGGGTGCGCCCCTCCTTGGTGAGGGCGGGCAGCGCCTCTTCCGGGCTCCAGTTGGCCATGTGGTCGCCGCGGTCGACGCCGGTGACCACGTAGAGGGGGGCGTCCGGCAGTGCGATCTCGCAGGGGGCGAAGCGGTCGACGTCGGGCATGTCGGTGACGACGAAGCCGGGCTTGCCGTCATGGCGCAGCAGCGGCGCGAGGGCGGAAGCGGGAGCGCGGTCGGGGTGGACGGCGAGCAGCGCGCCGCCGGGCCCACTGTCGGCGCCCTCGGCGAAGGTGCGCAGCTCGTCGGCGGACATCCCGGCGATCTCGTGCACCCCGAGCTCGATCAGGCGTTCCGCCTGGGCGGCGAGCGGCGGGAGAGGGAGCGTGCTGATGGTGGACGGGGTCTCGGGCAAGGTACTCCTCGGCTCACGATCTGGAGGATGTGGACCTGAGATCAACGGGGAGCTCTTCCGGAAGGTTCCCGGAGGTCGTTCCCCCGCCGGTACGGCGTGGCCCGGACACGAGAGCCTCGTCCACGGCGCCAACCGCCATATCCGGCCGCCCGGTTGTGGCCGGTCTCACCGTGCGTGCCGCAACTGGCCGGAAGTTATCGTCGCAGCCATCCGCACCAGTGAGCTGTTTCACATCAGTGGAGGGCGAATGCATCCGGTTCTTGGCAGGCTCTGCGGGGCCGCCGCGGCCCTGCTGCTCGGCGGAGGCGTGCTCCTCGGGGGCCCGGCCTCCGCGGCCGACACGGGCGAAGAACACGCGGGCACGGGCGCCGCCGACCTGGGCTCCGCCGCCACCGGCGCAGCGGCGGCCGCCCCCGTCCCGCCCGTCCCCGGCGCGCTCAGGGCGTACAACGTCGACGGGGTCTACAGCGCCGGCGTCTCGTCCGGCGGGTACATGGCGACCCAGTTGCACGTGGCCTATTCGGGTACGTTCAAGGGCTCCGCGGCCTTCGCGTCCGGGCCCCAGTACTGTGCGCAGAACGACCTGGGCAGGGCCCTGAACGCCTGTATGGAGGTGTACCAGGACCTCCAGCTCGCCACCCTGAAGCAGACCACGGCGAACTGGTCCGCGCAGGGCGCCATCGACGACGTGGCCGGGCTGAGCGGGGACCCGGTCTACGTCTTCAGCGGTTCCAACGACTCGACCGTCGAACGCCCGGTGTCCACCGCGCTGAGCGACTACTACCGGCACTTCGGCGCCGACGTGCTCTACAACAAGAGCACCGGCGCGGGCCACGCCTGGATCAGCCCGCTCGGCCCGAACGCGTGCACCGTCACCGCCAACCCGTGGATCAACGACTGCGGCTTCGACGCCGAGCGTGAGTTCCTGGGACACCTCCTCGGCTCCGTCAGCGCTCCCGCGGCCGCGCCCGGCGGCAGCCTGATCCGGTTCGACCAGAACACGTACGCGCCCGGCGGCGCCGCCAAGCCGATCTCCATGGACGAGGACGGCTTCGTCTACGTCCCCACGAGCTGCGCGAACGGGGCAGCCTGCAAGGTGGTCGTCGCCCTCCACGGCTGCAAGCAGGGGTACGCGTACCAGGGCTTCGGCACCCGGTTCATCGACCATGCGTACCTCAACGAGTACGCCGACACCAACCGCCTGATCGTCCTGTACCCGCAGGCCATCCCGACCACGACCCTCGACAACCCCAACGGCTGCTGGAACTGGTGGGGTTACCTGGGTGATCCCGCGTACGCGCGGCACGGCGGCCGGCAGATCGAGACCATCATGGGCATGGTCAAGGCCCTCGGCGGGACCGGCTCGACGCCGCCGCCCGCCGGAATCGTCACGCTGCCCAGCCTGGACGCCGAGGACGGTTACCTCAAGGCCGCGGGTGACGGTTCGGTCCCGGCCGTCGGCACCCTGGAGGATGCCTACGGACTGGCCCTGGGGCGGGGCACCGACGGCAAGTTCAACAGGAGCGTGCTGTCCTTCGATACGGCCGCCCTCCCGCCGGGGAAGGAGATCACGCGGGCCTGGGTGACCTTGACGCGGAGCAGCGGGTCCGGCGATCCCTGGGCCGGCCCGGCCGGCAACCGGCTGCTGGTCGACGTCCACACCGGCTGTCTCGGCGGCTGCGCGGTGGAGGCCGCCGACTGGGCGGCCGTCGCGACGGCCGCCGGGGCGGCCGAGATCGGCTCCTTCACCTCCGGCAGCAAGGCGTCCGGCCCCTTGTCCGCCGCGGGCCTGTCCGCGATCAACCGCTCCGGACGGACCCAGGTCCGCCTCCGGTTCGAGCAGAACCAGCCGGCCACGGCGTACCTCTTCGTCAACAGGGACACGCAGGCGACCCTGACCGTCGAATACAGGTGACCCGGCCGCATACCGGGCCGCCGCAGGCGCTGGCGCACCGCGCCCGCCCCCGGTGCGTCGGCGGGGGCGGGTCACCGCCCGGGCGATCCCGCGCGCAGGCCGTCCATGATGAGGTCGAGGAGCCGGGTGGCGCGGGGTTGCCAGTCGCCGCAGGGGTCGATCTGCCAGAGGCCGGCGATGGCGAGCAGGAAGTCGTCCGCGGTGACGCCCGGGCGGAGGGTGCCGGATTCCTCGTTGGCGCGGAGCAGCAGCGCGGCCGCGGAGGTGATCGGCTCGTACCCGGGCTTCGCCGCGCCGCCGGATGCACCGGCGGCCTGGCGGATCGCGTCGGCCAGGCCCGCCTTGGCCATGGCGAACCGGGCGAGCCGGTCCATCCACTCCCGCAGGGCCCGGTCCGGCGGCAGGGCCGCGAGGAGCTGGGCGGCGGAGTCGGCGACCTGCTGGATCTCGTGGCGGAAGATCTCGAGGACGAGGGACTCGCGATCGGGGAAGTTGCGGTAGAAGGTGCCCTGGCCCACGCCGGCCTTCTTGGCGATGGTGCTCAGGGGAACGTCCGGGGAGCGGGTCAGCTCGACGAGGGCCACGTCCAGGATGCGCTCACGGTTCCGTTGCGCGTCCGAGCGGACGGGCGCGTGGCTTCTGTCCTGCACTCGTCCTCCTCGGGGGTACGCCGACGACCGGCCTTGCTAACCGGACAACTGTCCGGTACGTTTCCGCGGTAACGGACAATTGTCCGGTTGACTTCAGCTTAGCCGCGGAAGCACCGGGCGGGGACCGCCCGCGCCACGAGCGCGACCGACGTTCCTGCCGCCTCCTGCCCGTTTCCCAGCCGGCCCCACACGTACAGCGCCACCTCTTCACCGCCCGACAGGGTCCCGCTCCGACGCGCCCCTGACAAGCGAAAGAAGGCTGATCATGGTCGCCCCGACGTCCAGCGCCATCGTCCTGACCGTCAACGGCGAGAAGTACCCGCTCTCCGTCGACCACCGCACCACCCTGCTCGACGCCCTGCGCGAGCGGCTCGACCTGACCGGCAGCAAGAAGGGCTGCGACCAGGGGCAGTGCGGAGCCTGCACCGTCCTGGTGGACGGCCGCCGGACCGTCTCCTGCCTCCAGCTGGCCGTCGCGGCCGAGGGACGCGAGATCACCACCATCGAAGGCATGGCCGACGGCGAACACCTGCACCCGGTGCAGCAGGCCTTCCTCGACCTCGACGGATTGCAGTGTGGCTACTGCACGCCGGGGCAGATCTGTTCGGCCGTCGCGGTGATCCAGGAGCACGCCGAGGGCTGGCCGAGCGCGGTCACCGCCGACGTGCGACCCGACGCGGGCCCGCCGACGCTGACCGCCGACGAGATCCGGGAGCGGATGAGCGGCAACCTCTGCCGGTGCGGTGCGTACGTGTCGATCGTGCAGGCCGTCGCCCGGGCGGCCTCGGCCGACGCTGCGGCGAGCACGGAGGCGGCGGCATGAGGGAGTTCGGCTATCAGCGCGCCGTGGACGTGGCGGGTGCGGTCGCCGTACTCGAAGCCGACCCGCAGGCGCGCGTCCTCGGCGGCGGTACCAACCTCGTCGACCTGATGAAGACCGGGGTGGAGCGTCCCGGCCTGCTCGTCGACGTCCGTGAACTGCCGCTCAATCAGGTTGAGTTGACAGACGAGGGCGGTCTGCGCATCGGCGCGACCGTCACCAACAGCGACCTCGCGGCCCATCCCGAGGTCCGCCGCCGGTACCCGGCACTGACGCAGGCCGTACTCGCCGGTGCCTCCGGGCAGCTGCGCAACATGGCCACCGTCGGCGGAAACCTGCTCCAGCGCACCCGCTGCGGATACTTCGGCGACGTGGCCCAGCCCTGCAACAAGCGCACGCCCGGCAGCGGTTGCCCGGCGCTCGCCGGCGAGCACCACAACTCCGCGATCCTCGGCGCCTCCGACCACTGCGTGGCCGTCCACCCGTCGGACATGGCCGTGGCGCTCACCGCCTTCGACGCGGTCGTGTCGTACGAAACCGGCGACGGCCCCGGCGAGTTGCCGATCGCCGACTTCTACCTTCCGGTGGGCGACGCCCCGCACCGGGAGACCGCCCTGCCGCAAGGCGCGCTGATCACCGGTGTCACCCTGCCGGCCGCACCGGTCGCCGCCGCCTCGCGCTACCGGAAGGTGCGCGAGCGGGCCTCGTACGCGTTCGCGATCGGCTCGGTCGCCGCCGCGCTCGACGTCGAGGCGGGAGTCGTACGGGACGTGCGGCTGGCTCTCGGAGCGGTCGCGTCGCGGCCGTGGCGGGCCCTGCAGGCCGAGCGGCTCCTGAAGGGCGCCCCGGCCGATGCCCGCACCTTCGCGGCCGCCGCGGACGCCGAACTCGCCGCCGCGCGACCGCTGGCGCACAACGGATACAAGGTGACCCTCACGCGCAACCTCGTGGTGGCCATACTGACCGAACTCGCCGAGGAGGCCGCCCGATGACCACCGTCACTCCCCTGAACGGCTCCCTCGGCACGGCGCACGCACGCGTGGAAGGACGCGACAAGGTCACGGGGGCCGCCCGCTACGCTGGGGAAATCCCCTACGCCGAACTCGCCCACGGATGGCTGGCGTTGTCCACCGTGGCCCGCGGCCGCGTCCGCGCGGTCGACACGGACGCCGTCCTGGGCATGCCCGGCGTCCTCACGGTCCTGCACCACGGGAACGCCCCACGGCTCGAGACCGGGTACCCGGGGCTGATGGGGATGGTCCCCGACCCGTCCGTCGCGCTCTTCCAGCACGACCTAGTGCCGCACGCGGGCTGGCCCGTGGCGCTGGTGGTCGCCGAGACCGCCGAGCAGGCCAGGGAAGCCGCCGAGGCGCTCGCGGTGCACTACGAAGAGGAGCCGCACGACGTCGCGTTCCACGCCGACCGGCCCGGCTCGTACGCTCCGGCGGACGCCCCGCACGCCCCGGCGGCGACCGCGAAGGGCGACCTGGAGGCCGAACTCGCCCGGGCTGCCGTCGTCGTGGACGCCGAGTACACCACGCCCGAAGAGCACCACAGCCCGCTGGAGCCGCACGCGGCGACCGCCCGCTGGGAGGCGGGCCGGCTCGAGGTCGTCGACTCCAACCAGGGCGCCGTGTGGGTACAGGGCGAACTCGCGAGCCTGTTCTCGCTCGACCCGGCCGCGGTCCGCGTACGGTCCGAACACGTCGGCGGCGGCTTCGGTTCCAAGGGCGTGCGTGCCCACCAGGTGGCGGCCGCCATGGCCGCGACCGTGCTGCGGCGCCCGGTCCGGGTCGTCCTGACGCGTCGCCAGATGTTCTCGCTCACCGGCTACCGGAGCCCCACCGCCCAGCGGGTCAGGCTCGGTGCCGACGCCGACGGGCGGCTGCGCGCCCTGGGCCATGACGCCCTGAACCTCACCTCCACGGTGCACGAGTACCTGGAGCCGAGCGCCATGCCGGGACGGGTGCTGTACGACGCGGACGCCCACCGCACGGCCCACCGGATCGTACGGCTGGACGTGCCGACGCCGACGTTCATGCGCGCGCCGGGCGCGGCACCGGGGTCGTTCGCGTTGGAGTCGGCGCTCGACGAGCTGGCCGAGCGGTGCGGTGTCGACCCGATCGACCTGCGCGCCCGCAACGAGCCGGCGGTGGGGCCCGTGTCCGGGCAGCCCTTCGCCGGCCGCAGTCTGATCGCCTGTTTCCGGGAAGGCGCGCGCAGGTTCGGCTGGGCGGACCGCGATCCGCGGCCCGGCCTGCGCCGCGACGGCCGATGGCTGCTCGGCACCGGCACGGCGGCGGCCTCCTACCACGCGGGGGTCGTCCCGTCGACGGCGGCGGTGACGGCCGCGCCGGACGGCACCTTCACGGTCAGCATCTCGGCGGCGGACATCGGAACCGGCGCGCGGACCGCGCTCACCCTGATCGCCGCGGACGTGCTGGACGTCCCGCCGGACCGGGTCCACGTCCTGATCGGAGACAGCGACTTCGGACCCGCGATGATCGCGGGCGGCTCCATGGGCACCAGCTCCTGGGCCTGGGCGGTCCACGCCGCGGTGGCGGAGCTGCGCAAGCGACTCGTTCCCGGGGGGACCGTCCCGCCGGAGGGCGTCACCGTCCACGCGGACTCCATGGCGGCCGTCGCCGCCCTCCCCCAGAAGGAACGGCACTCCTACGGAGCGCAGTTCGCCGAGGCCGCCGTCGACGTCACCACCGGCGAGGTCCGCGTGCGCCGCATGCTCGGCATCTTCGCGGCGGGCCGGATCGTCAATCCGCTCACCGCCCGGAGCCAGTTCGTGGGCGGAATGACCTGGGGCCTCTCCATGGCCCTGCACGAGGAGGCGGTCCGCGACCAGGCCTCGGGGGCTCACGTCGGCGCCGACCTCGCGGGCTACCACTTCGCGGCCAACGCCGACGTCCCGCACATCGAGGCGGACTGGCTGGCGGAGGAACCGGACGAGGACGACCCGATCGGCATCAAGGGCATCGGCGAGGTCGGCATCGTGGGCGCCGCGGCGGCGATCGCCAACGCGGTCTGGCACGCGACCGGCGTGCGCCACCGCCACCTGCCCATCCGGCCCGACCGCGTCCTGTCGGCCGGTGGCGGGACATCCGGCGCTTGACACCGCCGAGGAGTCGGGGCGCTGGATCGAGGAGGGACGGGACGTCGCCGTAGCCACCGTCGTGGGCAGCCGCGGCAGCGCGCCGCGCGGCTCGGGGGCCGCTCTCGCCGTCGACAGCGCCGGGACCACGACCGGGCCCCGAATCCTGTCACCCGATCCACGTCCGGAGCTTCTCGGGGTTGCGTACCGCCCAGATGCGGCTGATCCGGTCGTGCGCGAGCTCGAAGGCGGCCACCGTCACGGTGACGCCCCCGCGTTGGGCCACCAGGCCGGGCCTGCCGTTGACCGAGCGCTCCAGGAGCGTCGTACCGGAGGCCCGGCTGCCCATCTCGACGATGTAGCGGGCGATCCGTTCGGCGCCCACGACCGGCCGGAGCACCGCACCGGCCTTGCCGCCGCCGTCGGCGGTCATCGTCGCTCCGGGGTCGAGCAGGCCGACGAGCGCGGCGATGTCCTGGGCCTCCCAGGCCTGCTTGAAGTCCCTGATGACGCCGGCCTGCCGGGTGGTCGGCGCCACCGGAGCCCGTGCCGCACGGATACGACGGCGGGCCGACGACGCCAGTTGCCGGCACGCCGCCGGGGTACGGCCGACGATCGCGGCCACCTCGGCGAAGGGGTACCGGAAGACGTCGTGGAGGATGAACGCGACGCGCTCGGCCGGGGTCATCGACTCGAGGACCACGAGGAAGGCCATGTCGACCGACTCGTCGAGGGTGACCCGGTCGGCCGGGTCGACGGGTGCGCCTCCGCTGTCTCCCGGCCGCCCGCCCCTCCAGTGCGCATGGTCGGGCAGCGGCTCCGGGATCCACTCCCCCACGTAGCGCTCGCGCCGCGCGCGGGCCGAGCCGAGCACGTCGAGGCAGATGCGGCCGGCCACCTTCGTCAGCCAGGCGCCGGGGGACTCGATGGCCTCCTGCTGCTGGCGGGACATGGCGTACCAGCGGGCGTAGGTCTCCTGCACGGCGTCCTCGGCCTCGGCCAGGGAGCCGAGGAGCCGGTAGGCGAGGTTGATCAGCTGGCGGCGCTCGCTCGTGATCGCGGCCAGGCCCGGCCCGTCCCCGCGGCCGCAGTCGTGCACGTGGTCGTGTTCGGATCGGGTGGTCATGGTCTCTACGACTCCCTTGCTCGGGTGTGCCCTTCAGCACGTTCGACGAGATGCCGCAACGGAACGTGAGGCCGGGGGCACGGTCTCACATTCCCGGTGGCTGCGTCGTCGGAGTCGTGAAGCGAAGCAAGGGCGAAACCGAAGGAAGGCCCACCATGCTCATGAGGACGACGGCACCGCAGCACGGCCCGAAGGCCCCCATGTTCCTGCGCGCAGCGGTCGCGCTGCAGACCCTGGCCCTCCTCTTCCAGGCGGTCACCGCCGGGCTGTTGTTGTCCTCACAGCACGGAGAGGTGCTGCACGGTGCGGGGGCGCGCGGGATGTACGCCGCGACGATGCTGTACGTACTCGCCGCGATCCTGGCGTGGCGGCCGGGCGGCGGCTCGCCCCGGCCCATCCTGCACGCGGCCGGGTTCCTCGTCCTCGCGTCGGTGCAGGTGGTCCTGGGGATAGCGCATGTGGCGTCCGTGCACGTGCCCTTGGGCGTGTTGATGTTCGGCCTGAGCGTCCTCCAGCTGGGGCAGGCGGTCGTTGGCCGCCCGGTCGACCGGGTTCCGGCGAGGTAGCCGAAGGCGCGGGTCAGGCCGGCCAGGGTCGCACCGTGACCCGCCACGAGCCGGGGCCGCCCCGCTGCGCGACGCCCGGCGAGGCCGTGCGGATGGCGGGCCGATGGGCCGGGGCCGCCGCAGGCCCGGGCACAGTCGTGTCGGGGCGGCCTCAGCTCCCGGCACTGCCGAGCAACACGGCCAACAGCCGCTCCGTGGTGGCCTTCGGCTCCTCGCCAAGGCCGGGAACACGGGTCATCAGCAGGTGGTGGACCGTGCCGACGAGCGCGAGCGCGATGGTGGCGGCGTCGGCGTGCGCGGGCAGGCGGCCGCCGCGCTGCTCGGCCTCCAGGTACACGGTGAAGGCCTGCTGGATCGCCTCGAACGCGGGCGCACCGGACCGGAACCCCTCGCGGGTGTGCGATGCGGCCGCGGGGCGCGTCATCGCCAGCCCCACCACCGCCGGGGGCAGGGACTCCAGCAGGCCGAGGACCACGTCCCGGAGGTTAGCCGCCAGCGTGCCCCGTCCCACCTGCGCCGCCAGCGCCTCGGCCCGGCGGGCGCAGCGGGCGAACCGGTCCAGGACCAGTTCGGCGACGAACTCGTCCAGGCCGGCGAAGTGCGCGTGCAGGACGCCCTTGCCGCAATCCGCCTCCGCAGTGATCGCACGGCTGGTCAGGGCCGCCGCGCCGTCGCGGGCGGCCACGCGCTCCGCAGCCGCGAACAACCGCTCGCGCAGGTCGGGAATCGCCATTCCACGTGGTGACACAACGGCCCCTTTCCTCAAGCCCATTGCATGTATGGGCGCTCGCCCATACTGTTTGGGCACTTGCCCATACTAGGGGCCGGGCGCCCCGCTGCGCTCGGCGGGAGGGAGTTCACCCATGGGTCGCTTCGTCGATTTCGTCAACACCGCACAGGCCGAGGCGTGGAACGGCTACGAGGGCGAGCAATGGGCCCGCAGCGCGGAGCGCTGGGACGCCGTCAACGACGGCTTCAACCAGCCCCTCCTGGACGCCGCGGCCATCGCCGAAACCGACCGCGTACTGGACATCGGCTGCGGGGCCGGCCGCACCACCCGTCTCGCGGCCCTGCGCGCCGAGCGGGGCCGGGCCTTGGGGCTGGACCTGTCCGGCCCCATGCTCGAGAGGGCCCGCAGCAGCGCGCTGCGCGAGGGGAGGGGGAACGTCTCCTTCGTCCAGGGCGACGCCCAGGTCCACACCTTCGAGGACGGCGCCTTCGACGTGGTCATCAGCCGGTACGGGATGACCTTCTTCACCGACCCGGTCACCGCGTTCGCCAACCTGCACCGCGCACTGCGGCCCGGCGGCCGGCTGGCGTTCATCTGCGCGGCCGAGGCCGGGGCCAACGAGTGGCTCCGGGCGATGGCCTCGCTCGAGCACATCCTGCCGCTCCGCGGATTCGGCCTGCCGGGCGCGCCCGGCATGTTCTCGCTCACCGAGCCGGACCGCATCCGCGCCCTGCTCACCGCGAGCGGATTCGCCGGAGTCGGCGTGCAGCCCGTCGAGGCCTACGGGAACTGGGGGGTCGATGCGGCGGACGCCGCCGCCTTCCTGCTGGACTCCGGCCCCGGACACCACCTGCTCAACCAGGTCGGCCCGCAGGCACGGGCCCGGGCACGCCGGGCGCTGACCGATGCCCTGCGCGGCTACGAAGCGGACGGAGCGGTGCGGCTGCGCAGCAGTTCCTGGCTGGTCACCGCCGACCGGAGCCGCCCCTGAACCTGACCTGAGCCCTCCGTCCGATGCGGTCGGCAGGGTGTGACCTTTGGCCGCCGCGGTCGTTCACCGGGAGTGCGGAAGATCATCATCCTCCCGCGGGGAGGGGGCGTACGGACGGTGTGCGCCGCGGCCGCGGCGCTGCTGTTGCTCACGAGCTGCGCCGGCCCGCCGCACGGCTCCCCCCGCCCCGGCATCCCGGCCGACGAGCGGGGACGGGACGACCTCGTCAGGTCCGCACAGCTCACCCTCGTGAACCGCTGCCTCTCCGAGCAGGGGCTGACCGTGCCGGCCCCCCAGGAGCGCCCCGCGGCCACCAGCGCCGCGGGCAGGCGGCTCCAGGCCGCCCTCTTCGGCACCGACCCCCGCGAGCTGTCCCTGACCCTCCCCACCGGGTACACCGTCACCGCCAACACCGACGGCTGCCTCGCGCGCGCACAGCGCACCCTCTACGGCGATCAGAAGCAGTGGTTCGAGGCCGAGGTGGTCGTCAACAACCTGCATGCGGAGGCCCAGGCCCGGCTCGGTGCCGACCCCGAATACCGCGCCGCCCTGGCCCGCCGGACACGCTGCACCGACGCCTCGCCGGAAGCCCGCCCTGCCCCGTCGGCCGCCCCGACCTCTCCGGCCGCCGCCACTCCCACCGACCGCTGCGACCGCGAGAGCGGGCTGGCCGAGGTCAGGGCCCGCCTGGAGCCTGCCCTGCTGGCCGCGGTCCGGGCCGAGCGGCGGGCGGACCTGACCACGTACCAGCGACTGCGCACGGCCGCCCTGCGGCACGCTGTCGACCTGACCTCCTCCAGCACCCCCGCTCCGTAGAACCGAAAGGACCCACCCCCCATGAACATGCAGCGCGTCATCACCTCCTCCGCCGTGGCGCTCCTCGCCCTGACCGGGGCTCTGACGGCCGCCACGCAGGCCGGCGCAGCCGACTGCCCGAGCGGACACTTCTGCGCCTGGGAGCACGCGGACTTCGGCGGCCAGCGTGCCAACTGGTCGGGCGATGACGGCTGGTGGGAGAGCTTCATCGCCGACGAGGACTCCTCGTGGGCCAACCACGGCATCTCGGGTCCGGGGATCAAGGACCACGTCAAGGTGTTCTCCCGCGCCCACCAGGGCGGACACATGACCATCTGCCTGAGCCCGGGCCAGGAGGTCGGCTCCAACGCAGCCGCGAACGACAACGGCGACTCCCACACCTGGGCGATGAGCTGCTGAGCGCACCACGCCGCGGTGTCCCGCGGGCCGGACGAGTCCACGGCCTCGGCGCCCGGACCCGTCCGGCCCGCTCAACCGGTGCGGCGGGAGCGGGCCAGAGCCAGCCCCGCGAGGGACGCACCGACCAGCCCCAGCAGCATGGCCACCACGGCCCCGCCCAGACCGTTGCCGGTGCCGAGACCGCCGTCGGAGGTGGCCGCGACCAGGCCCCCGAGAGCCGCGCCGGTCAGCGCCGACAGCAACGCGACGAGGGCCGCGCTCCGCCCGTTGCCCGCCCTCGCGCGACCGGCCGAGCGCAGGGCCCGCCCGCCGATGACCACGGCGGTGAGCCCCAGCAGACCGGCCGCGAGGGCACCGAGCCGCCCGGAGCTCAGGTCGTACGCGCGGGCGGCCGCCGGCGCAGCCGAAAGGAACGCGACCGCCGGGGCCTCGACCATCGATCGAACTGACATGAACTGCTCCTTCTCCTATGACTTCTCGTAGGACTTCTCGTACGACGACTTCTCGTACGCGTTCTCCCACGACTCCTCCTACGACCGGAGTCGCTCGATCCTGTCGGTCGGGCCCACCGCCCGTCGTCCGGCAGACGCGGGCACTTCGCACTGCCGCCGATGCCCCATCCGGCTACCGCGCACGCCGCAGCAGCCGGGGAAGTACCGCGTGCGCGGTAGCCGGCCGGTCATCCCCGGGCATGATCCACCCGTACGGCCATCCGGCTAGGGTGCGTACATGAGCCGGGGATCGATGGGTGTCGCAGACGGGGTGATAGCCATCGGTCTGGCTGTGATCCTGCTGGTCACCGGGCTGTCCGAGCAGCACGCCGGCACCCCGGTCGACCTGCTCGGCTCCGCGCTGCTGGCGGCCGCCGGCCTGGCACTGGCCGCGCGCCGCCGCGCACCGGTCGCCGTCCTGGCCGCCACGGGGCTGTGCGCGGTGGGCTACCAGGCGGCCGGGTACGACGTACCTGCCGTCGCCTACCTGTTCGCGGTGTACGGGGCCGTACGGGCGGGCCACCGCACCATCACGCTGGTGGCGAGCGTGGTCATGCTGGCCGCTCTCCCGCTCGCGGCCCTCGCCTCGGGCCTGCACGACACGGGCGAGGTGTTCGCACAGGCCCGCGGGGCCCTCGAACTGGCATGGCTGATCGCCGCCGGCGCCGCGGGGGAAGCCCTGCGGCAGGCCGAACGGCGGGCGGACGAGGCCGAGCGCACCCGGGAGGAGACCGCACGGCACCGCGCCGACGAGGAACGGCTGCGGATCGCGCGGGAGCTGCACGATTCGCTCACCCACCAGATCTCGATCATCAAGGTGCAGTCCGAAGTCGCCGTGCACGTGGCCCGCAAGCGGGGCGAACAGGTGCCGGAGGCCCTGCTGGCCATCCAGGAGGCGGGACGTGAAGCGACGCGGGAACTGCGGGCGACCCTGGGGGCGCTCCGCGACGACGACACGGCCCCGCCGCGCGGGCTCGACCACGTACCGGAACTGGTGGAACGGGTGCGCGCCATCGGCCTGGACGCGACCCTGACGATCGAAGGACAGCGGCAGGACGTGCCGGCGGCCGTGGGCCGGACGGTCTACCGGATCGTTCAGGAGTCGCTCACGAACACCGCCCGGCACGCGGACGCGGCTACCGCGTCGGTCCGGATCGACTGCCGCGCGGACGCCGTCGCGGTCCGTATCGACGACGACGGCAAGGCCGCGCCGGGCACGGCCGGGGCGCCCGGTATCGGGCTGCTCGGCATGCGCGAGCGGGTCACCGCCCTCGGCGGCCGGCTGCTCGCGGAACCTGCCGCCGAGGGCGGTTTCACGGTCCGGGCCGAGCTCCCCGTGGACCGTGCGTCGTGATCCGTGTCCTGCTGGTCGACGACCAGCCCCTCATCCGCAGCGGCTTCCGGGCGCTGCTCGACCTCGAGGACGACATCGAGGTGGTGGCCGAGGCCGCCGACGGGAAGCAGGGCGTGGCCCTGGCCAAGGAACACCTGCCGGACATCGCCCTCATCGACATCCAGATGCCGCTCATGGACGGCATCGAAGCGACGCGGCTCATCGCGGCGGACCCGGCCCTGACCGCGGTGCACGTCGTCATCCTGACCAACTACGGCCTGGACGAGTACGTCTTCGACGCGCTGCGCGCCGGCGCTGCCGGGTTCCTCGTCAAGGACATCGTGCCGGAGGACTTCCTGCACTCCGTGCGCGTCGCCGCGCGCGGCGACGCGCTGCTCGCCCCCTCGATCACGCGCAAGCTCATCAACCGGTACGTCGCCCAGCCGCTCGCCACCGGCACGGGCGCGGGGCTGGACGAGCTGACCCACCGGGAACGCGAGGCCGTGGCCCTGGTCGCGCACGGCTTGTCGAACGACCAGATCGCCGAGCGCATGGTGATCAGCCCGATGACCGCGAAGACCCATGTCAACCGGGCCATGGCCAAACTCCACGCCCGCGACCGCGCCCAACTCGTCGTACTGGCCTACGAGTCCGGCCTCGTCACGCCGCGCGGCACCTGACGACCCCGGTGCCGGGCGGACTTGCGCCGCGCCCCCGGTCGTGCCGCAGAATCACCCGCCGAGGCCGGAACCTGCGTCAAGGGGAGTCACAGAATGCGCGTGTTGTTGTCGACGTACGGGTCGCGTGGCGACGTCGCACCGCTGGTCGGGCTCGCCGTGCGGCTGAGGGAGTTCGGCGCGCAGGTGCGGGTGTGCGCGCCGCCGGACGAGGAGTTCGCGCAGCTGCTGGCCGGGGTCGGCGTGGAGATGGTGCCCTTCGGTCCGGCGGTGCGCGCGCTGGTGACCGGGCAGGTGGCTCCGGCAGCGGGGGGCCCGCCCCAACGCGCGGCCGAGTTGGTCGCCGCGCACTTCGACACGGTCGCCGCGGCCGCCGAGGGCTGCGAGGTGGTGGTGGCGACCGGTTTGATGCCCGCCGGTGTGCGGTCGGTGGCCGAGAAGCTGGGCATCCGCTACATATACGCGTGCTTCCATCCTTTCGAACTGCCTTCGCCGCACTACCGGCCGTCGCTGCGGCCCGGTCGCCCGTCGCCGCCGGAGGTGACCGACAACCGGGCGCTGTGGGACCTGGACGCCGAGCGCGTGAACGCGATGTACGCAGAGCCGCTCAACGCCCACCGGGCGTCGCTCGGCCTGCCACCGGTGGACAACGTCCGCGACCACGTGTTCACCGACCGGCCCTGGCTGGCGGTCGACCCCGTCCTCGGACCCTGGCAGGAGCTGACCCACCTCGACGTCATCCAGACCGGTGCGTGGATCCTGCCGGACGAACGACCGCTGCCGGCCGAGTTGGCGGCGTTCCTGGACTCCGGCACCCCACCGGTGTACGTCGGATTCGGCAGCATGCCGATGCGCACCTCGCCGGACGTCGCCCGGGTGGCCGTCGAAGCGGTCCGTGCGCAGGGCCGCCGCGTGCTCGTGGGGCGCGGCTGGGCCGACCTGGCCCTGATCGACGACCAGGACGACTGCTTCGCCGTCGGCGAGGTCAACCACCAGGCACTGTTCGGCCGGGTGGCCGCCGTCGTGCACCACGGCGGCGCGGGCACGACGACGACGGCGGCCCGGGCGGGCGCCCCGCAGGTGCTGGTCCCGCAGATGGTGGACCAGCCGTACTGGGCCGGGCGGGTGGCCGACCTGGGCATCGGTGCGGCACACGAGGGCCCGGCCCCGACCACCGGGTCCCTGTCGGCCGCGCTCGGGACCGCCTTGTCCCGTGAGACCCGCGCACGCGCCAGGGCGATGGCCGGAGCGATCCGCACGGACGGGACCACGGTGGCCGCGACACTGCTGCTCGACGCCGCCGCGCCCGCGTAGCCCCGGGCCGGGTCGCGTCGGGGCAGACAGGTCAGGGCAGGTCAGGTGGGCTGGGCGGGCTGGGTGGGGCGGGTGGTGCCGGGAAGGCAGGTCACCGCCGGGTTGTACGTCTCGAACGCGCCCAGCGGGTTCTTCTTCCACAGCCACAGGTGCAGCGCGTAGTGGACCGGCTGGCCCGGGAAGTGCCCGCGCTGCGGGCCCTCGAACGGGGTACCGAACATGCTGGGCCGGTCCTCGTCCGTCGCCAGGTCCTGGTCCCGGTCGAAGACCACCCACTGGACCCCGATCAGGCGCTTGCCCCCGCGCCCGTCGTCCTCGTAGTACAGCGCGGTGGGCTTCGCCGGGTCGAGGGAGTTGTCGAGCTTGTGGTTGAAGTGCGGGTATCCGATCGCCCCCGGTCCGGACCGGTTGACGACGCAGTACTTGTCCGGCACGTAGCCCGCCTTCACGGCGTTGGCGTGCACGTGGAAAGCGGCGGTCGCCTGGTAGGTGATCGCGCGGGCTGCCGCGGCGTGACGGGTGTCGGCTCCGGCCGCCGGGGCGGCGGCGAGGGCCAGGGCCAGCGAGGCGGCGATGGTGAGGACCGGCGGAAGGCTTCGGGCCATGTTCGGACTCCTTGGAACGGCTGACGTCACGAGCAGCGTGTCCCCCGGTCCCCCGGCCCGCCACACCGTGCGACAGGTCGGCTGACCGCCGGCCGGGTGACGGCGGTCAGCCGCGTACGGACGCCGCACCGGCCCGGCCCCGCCCCGGACGGATCACTCCATCGGGCACCGGGTGGTTTCACGCTCCGCCCCTCCAGGGAACCCGTGTGTCCGCAGAACTCGAGTGTCACGGAGGGTGCGGAAGATGACGCAGGAGAACGCGACACCGAACGGCCACGGTGCACTGCACGACCTCGTGTCGGCCGTGTCCAGGGGCGCGCCGGAATACCGGGCATGCCCCCATCCCGTCTACGCCGCGCTGCGCGAGCAGGCCCCGGTGTGCCGGCTGACGCCTCCGCACGGGGTCGACACGTATCTCATCACCCGCTACGAGGACGCCCGCGACGCGCTGTCGGACCCGCGCTTCAGCAAGGACATGCGCGGGGCGATCGACACCTACCACGCCGTGTACGGGAGCTTCTTCGACGCGCTCGACGACAACGTCCTGAACTCGGACCCGCCCCGGCACACGCGGCTGCGCCGGGTCCTCCGCAGCGGTTTCACCCCCCGGCGGGTGGAGGAGATGAGGCCGAAGGTCACCGCGATCGCCGAGGGTCTGCTCGGCGCGTGCAGCAGGACCGACCCGGTCGACCTGATGTCGTCGTTCGCCTTCCCGCTTCCCATCGCGGTCCTGTGCGACCTCATGGGCATCCCCGAGGAGGACCGGCCCGAGATCCTGGCGCACTTCGCGGTGGTGTCGCGGGCCAGGTTCGATCCCCGGATGGGGGCGGAGCTCCAGGCGGCCGAGGAGTGGCTGCGGGACCGCTTGGCCCGGCTCATCGCGTACACGCGCGCCCATCCGTCGGACTCCTTCCTCAGCGACCTCATCCGGGCGGAGGAGGGGCTGGACGACGCCGAACTGATTTCGTCCCTGTGGGTCCTGTTCTTCGCCGGGCACAAGACGACCGCGTTCCAGATCGGCAACTCCGTGCTGAACCTGCTGATCCGTCCGGATCAGCTGCAGATGCTCCGGAAGGACCCGCTCCTGATTCCGCGGGCGGTCGAGGAGATCGTCCGGTTCGAGGGATCCGTGGAGACCTCCACGTTCCGCTACGCCACCCAGGACGCGGAGATCGGCGGAACGGTGATCCCCAAGGGATCGCTCGTCCAGATCGCCATCACCTCGGCCAACCGGGACCCCGAGAAGTTCGACTCCCCCGACGTCCTGGACGTGACGCGCGAGGGACTCCAGAGCACTCACCTGGGCTTCGGCCACGGCACGCACTACTGCCTGGGCGCGCCCTTGGCGCGGCTGGAGCTCGAGATCGCCCTGTCCTGCCTGCTGCGGGAGTTCCCGGAGATGGAACTGGCGGACGCGGAGGCGAGCAAGGGGGCATGGCTCAAGGGGCCGATGCCGGCGTTCCGCGGGCTCCAGGAACTGCGTCTCGTCCTCGAGCCGTCGCGGCCGGCCGGCCTCCCCGTCACACCCGCAGCCTCCGTGACCGCCGTGTCCGCGGGCGCCTCCGTACCCTCCGCGGCCTCCGTGGTCTCCGGAAACTGACCGTGCAACTGACCCAGCCCCGACGGACGGTGGATTTGGCATGACGGACTCCGCGAGCACCACCAGGCTAGGCCTCCTCGGAATGCAGACGGACGAGCCGCTGACCTCCGCTGCGGGCACCGGGGCCGTCTCGGGCCTCGCGCAGGACCCTTCCCTCCCGGGCCCGGCGGAAGCACACGCGACGCCCTCCAAGATCGACATGCACCACCACTTCTGCGCGCCGGAATGGCGCGAATGGGCCGCGCGGCACGGGCTGGTCAAACCCGAGAAACTGCCCCCGTGGTCACGGCTCGACGTCGAGGCCTCGATCGGCTTCATGGACCGGTCAGGCATCACGACGGCCGTGCTCAAGCCCATGCTGCCCGCGCGCTACCGCTCCTCGGCACAGCTGCGCGAGGCGATCAACATCACGCTCCAGTCGATGCTCGAGGTGGCGAGCTCGCATCCGGGACGCTTCTCGTTCTACGTGCCGCTCTTCCTCGACGACCCCGACGCGTCGTCCTGGGCGGTACGCCGGGGGCTCGGGCAGCTCGGCGCCGTCGGCGTGAACGTGACGGCCAACTACGGCGGCGTCTACTTGGGAGACCCCGCGTACGACCGGGTGTTCCACGAGTTGAACGACCATTGCGCCGTTGTCGACACCCATCCGCACAACCTCCCGGACGGCGCGCCCGGGGCGATGTCGGTTCCGGGCATTCCCAACTTCATGTGCGACTTCCTGCTGGACACCACGCGGGCCGCGGTGAACATGATGGCCCACCGGACGCTCGACCGGTTCCCGGACGTCTCCGTCATCCTGCCCCATGCCGGCGGTTTCGTTCCGTACATCGCGGGGCGTCTGGAGGCCCTCGGCCGCTTCTGCGACCCGGCCCTGGAACCCGCCGCGGTCCGCGACCACTTGCGGCGCTTCTACTACGACACCGCGGGCCCCATGGCCGGCGCCGCGACCCTCCTCGACCATGTGCCCGCCGACCACATCCTCTTCGGCACGGACTGGCCCGCCGCCCCTGCCGACACCGTCACCGGCCTGGCGATCCCCGCCCTGGAGGCGGACCCCGCTTTCACCTCGGAGCAGCTGCGGGGGATCTACCACGACAACGCCCTGCGCCTGATCCCGCAGTTGGCGAGCGTCTGACCCGCGGGAGCGCGGCCGGTCAGTCCCCCTTCCGGAGGGCGTGGCCGGTCGCCCGGGCCCAGTCGCCGGGGCCGCCGTCGAGGACGGCGAGGTCGCGGTGCCGGGCTCGCTGCAGGAGGCCGGCGGCGGTCATGGCGCGTACGCCGCGCCCGCAGGCCACGACGGCACCGGCCGGAACCTCGTCCGTGCGGGCCTGGAGTTCGCCGAGCTCGATGCCGATGGCACCCGGGATGTGGCCGGCGATGTGCTCGGCCCGCTGCCGGACGTCCAGGACCGGCCGCCCTGGGATCCCGTCGGCGGGAACCAGGGCGACCGTCTCGTGCGGGCCGCCCTGACGGGTCCAGGCCTCCATGCCGCCCTCCAGGTATCCGGCCAGCCACTCGTAGCCGATCTTGAGCGCCTGCCAGGTGATCTCGGCCGGGTCCTGGTCCGGGCCGGTCACGAAGACGAGCGGGACGTCGTCGGGCAGCAGCCAGCCGAGCCAGGTGGCGAACTGGTCCCGCAGCTGGATCGAGACCGCGCCGGGAACGTGGCCGGCGGCGAAGTCCGCCGCGGGGCGTACGTCGACGAGCTGCGCACCCTCGGCGAGCAGGGCCCGTACGCGCCCGGGGTCGAGCGCGGGCAGCAGCGGGGCGCCCGTCAGGACGGCGGGTCCGCGGCGGTTCAGCTCCCCGAGCCGGTGGAAGTAGGCGGGGTAGGAGCCGAGGCCGTCCAGCAGCCGGGCCGCGAAGGAGTCCTCGTCGGGTGCGGTCAGCAGGGCGTTGGTCCGCTTCTGGGCGCCGATGGTGGTGGTGCGCTCGGCCCCGGGCGGGGCGGAGCAGAAAGAGCCCGCGCCGTGGGTGGGCCACACCGCCACGGCGTCGGGAAGCTGCGCCAGGCGCCTCAGCGAGCGGTACTGGGCGCGGGCCAGCTCCTGCGCGCGGTCGGCGCCCAGGAGGTCGGTGCGGGCGGCGGAGCCGACGATGAGCGAGCCGCCGGTGAACACCCCGAGCTCCCGGTCGGTGTCGAGGAGGAGGAAAGCCAGGTGCTCGTCGGTGTGGCCCGGCGTGGCCAGGGCCCGCAGCGTCAGCCCGCCGAGGTCGACCTCGTCGCCGTCCTCCAGGCCGCGGTGGTCGAAGGCCCGCATCCCGGCCGCCGAGGCGAGCACCTCCGCGCCGTCCTCGTGGGCGAGTTGCCGGGCGCCGGAGAGGAAGTCGGCATGCAAGTGGGTGTCGGCGGCGAAGGCGACCCGCAGCCCGCGGTGCTCGGCGGCGGCGCGCAGGGCGCGCAGGTCCCGGCCGGCGTCCACCGCCAGGGCCCGGCCGTCGCCGAGGTCGACGAGGTAGGCGCTGTTGCCCAGCCCGTGGTCGACCAGGGGAACGAGGTGATCGTCGGCGAAACCCATGACGCCCTCCAGGGTGGGACCCGCACCCGGTCGTTTCCACGGCCCGCCCCCTTTACCATATTCCATGGATTTTTGGACGATGCCATGGGAGAACCCGAGCGCACGTGAACGCACAGACCCGGTCCGCGACCGTTCGGATATTCATCGCGCTCGCTCCGCCCGACACCGCGAAGGAGGAGCTGGCACGGGAGCTGCGCCCCGCCTACGACGCGTACCCGCGCATGCGGTGGAACCGGATCGAGGACTGGCACATCACCCTGGCGTTCCTCGGTGAGCTGCCGGTCGCGACCGTCCCGCTCCTGCGGCCGCCGCTCGCGGCCCTCGCGGCGGCGCACGCCCCCGTGGAACTGGCGCTGCGCGGCGGCGGGCACTTCGACGAGCGGGTGCTGTGGAGCGGGATCGACGGGGACCTCGAAGGCCTGCACCTGCTCGCCACCGAGGTCCGGTCCGTGGTCAAGGAGTGCGGTGTGGCGTTCGAGGACCGGCCGCTGCGCCCCCATCTGACGCTGGCCCGGACCCGCCGGAACGCGCCGCCCTGGGCGGTGGAGGCCGCCGCGGGACTCGCCGGGTTCACCGGCCGCCCCTGGCAGGCCGAGCGCCTGCACCTGGTCGGCAGCAACTTCGGCCGGGGCCCGGGGCCGATCCACTACCGCGACATCGAAGCGTGGGGCTTCGGCGGCGCCGGGAGCTGAAGACGCCCCGCACCGAAAGGGCCTCGCCGGCAGGACACCGGCGAGGCCTCGGACCCGTGCGTCAATGCGTCAGGGCCTCAGTGCGTCAGAGCGTCAGTGCGTCAGAGGGCGCTCTTCGAGGCGCTGGAGACGACGCATTCCTTGTACTCGCTGCCGTCGCCCTTGCCGGTGTACGGCGTCGTGGCCTCGGCCTGCTTGGACGCGCCGGCCTTGACGGCGAGTCCGGCCACCTTGGCCTGGGCGGAGACCGCGGTCGAGGTGGCGTCCCCGCGGAACTTCATGGTGATGTTGTAGGTGTAGTCCACCGAACCGCTGTTGGTGACGGTGAGCTTGGCGACCAGGTTCTTGCCCGCGTCGTCCAGCTTGCAGCTGTCGATCTTGATGTCACGCTCGGCCTTGTTGCTGCTGGAACCGCCCGGGACGGAGCTGCCGCTCGTACTGCCGCTGGTGCTGGTGCTGGTGCTGCTGCTGTCGCTGTTACCGCCGGTGGTACCGCCGCTGGAGCTGCTGGAGCTCGAGTGCGAACCGCTGCTGCCACCGCAGCTGGCGCCGTGGGAGCCACGGGCTCCGGTGAGTGCGAAGACCGCGATACCGAAGACGGCGACTGCGCGGACATGGCGAAGCTTCACGTTCAACCCCGTTGAAATATCAGGAACCGAGACCGCCCATCTTGACGGGCGCACGTCACCCTAACAGCGAACTCGGCGTGCCTCGTCCCCGCTTGTGCGGTCATCGCCCCCGACCCGTGTCCGCGCCGCCGGTCCTCGGTGCAGGCAGGCGGTGAGGCGGCTCGCACGCGTCCCCGTGGGGTCCAGCCGGGGGTTGAAGATCGTGACGTCGAGGCCGACGGCCCGTTCACCGGCCAGTGCCGTGCGCAGCGACCGCCGCGCCGCAGGTTCAGCCGAGGTCGACGACGAGGTCCGCGCGGTGGCGGCCGGCGGCGACGAGGCGGGCGTTCGGCTCGTCCGAGCGGGCCACCCACGCGCGGGCGCGGGCGGGGTCCTTGCCGTGGCGCACGTGCCGGTCGACCAGGCGCCGGACCCGCAGCTCCTCGTCCGGGGCGAGGTACCAGGCCTCGTCCAGCAGCGCCCGTACCGACGCCCACTCCCCCGCGTCGTGCAGGAGGTAGTTCCCCTCGGTGATCACCAGCGGTACGCCAGGGGTGACCGGGATGCTGCCCGCGATCGGTTCCTCGAGGGAGCGGTCGAAGGCGGGCGCGTACACCGTGCCCGCGCCCACCGTGCCCGCGTCCACCGCTTCCGCCGCGTCCGCCGCGACGCCGTCGGATCCGCGCAGCCGGCGCAGCAGGGCGACGTATCCGGCCGCGTCGAAGGTGTCCGGGGCTCCCTTGCGGTCGGTCAGCCCCACCCGGTCCAGTTCGGCCCGGGCGAGGTGGAAGCCGTCCATCGGGACGACCACGGCCGTCTCCGGGCCGAGGGCCTCGGCGAGCAGGGCGGCCAGCGTCGATTTTCCGGCCCCGGGCGGTCCGGCGATGCCGAGGATCCGCCGGCTGCCCCGGGCGGCCAGCGCGGCCGCCCTCCCTGCGAGTTCCGTCGTCGTCTGCACGGGTCCATCCTGCCCGTCCTCAGGGGTGGGGCAGTGCGCTTTTGAGCTTTGCGTGAAGGTCGTTCGCGAGTTGCTTGTCCGAGGGCGGTTTGTCGGCGTAGAGGCGGCGCAGCTGCGTGGTGAAGGTCTGCGTGAAGGCGCCGTAGAGGGGAGTGCGAGGGCGTTGGACGGCATTCTGCAGAGCGGGCAGCAGGGTGTCGCGCGCGTACTTGGGGCGGCCGTGCTCGTCCCGCGGCATGCGGTCGGTGCTCTCGGCGTTCGGGGCGGCCGGCACGGGGGGCTTCGCCACGCGGCAGGTCAGGGCGTTGTCGTTGTACGCGGACAGCCTGGTGGCCGCGAACCCCGCGTCGAGCAGGCAGCGTTCGCTCTCCTGGCCGGTGAGGAACCTGATCAGGGCCTGGGCCGCCGGGCCGCGCTTCGACGCCTTGGTCACGGCCAGGTTCTGTCCTCCCAGGACCGCCCGGCCGGGCAGCGGGGCCACGCCCAGCTGCTGGTCGGTCAGGGACTGGTGCAGGGTGCGGTAGGCGTACGGCCAATGGCGCAGGAAGGCGGTCCGGCCGTCGGCGAAGTCGCCGAGGGACTCGGCTTCGTCGGAGCGGCCGGCGTCCCCGAGCGTGTAGGGGGCCTGCGTGCGCTCGCGCAGCTCCTTCAGCCCCGCCTCCAGTTTCGCGGCGGAACCGGTGTACCGGCCGGCGCCGTCGGTGAGGGAGAGGCCCTCGTCGGCGGAGGCGAACGCCTCGATGCCGTTCACGGTGAGTCCCTCGTACGGTGCGAGCTGGGTGGTCCACCCCTTCTCGTAGCCGTCCGCCGCACTGCGGCCGGCGTCGCCCACGGTGCCGATCAGCCGCTGGACCGTGGACCAGTCGGTGCCCGCGCCGAGTTGGGTGTCCGTGACGCCCGCCTTCTTCAGGTAGTCCGGCCGGTAGAAGAGCAGTCCGACATCGCTGTTGAACGGGATGGCGTACGTCTTCCCGCCCCAGCGGGCGGTGGCGGCGACGGAGGGGATGAAGTCCCCGTCCAGCAGTTCGTCGGGGAGCGGCTGGACCAGGCCCGCGTCCGCGAACTCCGGTACCCAGGTCACGTCGAGGTTGACCACGTCGTACTCCGCGCTGCCGGACTGGAGCGCGCCCAGCAGCTGGCTGCGCTGCTGGTCGGCCGAGCCCGGGAGCTCGACCAGCCGGGCCCGGGGGCCTGAACCCTTCTCCTCCTGCTGCCGGTTCCACTGTTCGATCAGCTTCTGCCGGATGCCGCCCTTGCCGGTGACGTCACGTCCGCTGGCCACCACGATGTCGCCCTCCGCGACCGCCGCGTCGGCCTGCTGGCCCGCGGTCCCGGACCCGCCGTCGTCGCCCGCGGTGCACGCCGGCAGCGCGAGGACCGCCAGGAGGACCGCCGCGAGGGCCCGGGACGGGGTGCGCCGGTACGGCCCGGACGTGCCGCGCCCCCGCTGTCTGCCGTGCCTCACCCCTCGTCCCCCGTTCCCGCGCGTGCGACCTCGTCCCGCAGCCCGGCCACCAGGTCGGTCCTGGTGTCCAGGCAGCGTCCGCCGCTCGCTTCGGAGATGGCGGCGTCCGGCTTGCCCTTGTCGCAGCCGCCGCTGTCCAGGGATGCCATGACCACCGGAACCTTCCTGTCGCGCGCGTAGGCGCGCAAGCTGTCGAGCCGCCCGCCTTCGGTCAGCCGGTTGTTGTCCTCGTCGTCGGTGATGTAGACGATCAGCTGGGGCCGGTCGTCGTCGGCGCCGCGCCGGGCCATGTCGTCCAGGGCCGCGACCAGTGCCCTGTACGGATCTGCCTCCACGTCCTTGACCTGGGCCCGTTGGTCGACGGCGCGCTCGGCGTCCTCGCGCCGGTACCGGCCGAAGGGCAGCAGCTCCTGGTACGCGAGCGGGGCGCCGGGCGCGGCCGCGACCGCCCAGACGCCGTACTCGTCCTGTTCCCCCAGGCCGCCGAGCGACTGCTTGACGATCCCGGGTGCGCCGCCCGGCCCCTCCCACAGGTCGCCCATCGAGCCGGAGCTGTCGACCAGGAACAGGACCCGTCCGGGCCCGTTCGCCTCCCGGTACTCCTTCAGTGCCGCGGCCATCGCGGACTGGCGGGCGGGAGCCGCGAGGGGGCCGGGGCTCTCGACGGCGCCGAACTCCCGGAAGGTGAGGTCGGCGGCGAGGGGCCGGTGGTCCCCTGCGGCGTTGCGGAATCCGTCCTTGCCGAACTCGACGAGCCCGCCCCTGACCTCCGCCGTGCCCTCGCCCGCACCGGTCAGCCAGGCGCGGAACCGGTCGACCGCGTCCCGCCGCGCGTCCTTGTCGCGGTCGGCCTCCCGCCAGCGCACCCGTACGAACGTGGGGTCGAGGCCCGGCGCGTCGTCCGGGTAGGCGGCCAGCCGCCGGGCCCGCGTCGTGCTGTCGCAGTCCACGCCGGACTTCATCAGGAACTCCGGTACGAGGGCGGCGGTGCGGTCGTCGACGGCGTCGTCGTCGGGCAGGACGCACAGCAGGTTCCCGCCGGTGGGCGAGGGCGGTCCGGGCTGCGCGACGCGCGTTTCGGCGGTGGCGGCGCTGACACCTGCGGGACCGCCCACGCCGTACAGGCCGATGGTCGCCACCAGGCCCGAGTCCGTGTGCTCCGGGTCCGGACGCCGCACTTCCGCCTTGGGGTCGCGCGTGCGCAGGGCGTCCATCAGCGTCGTGAGCCCGCCGGTGCGGTCCGCGATCGCCTCCGCCGCGTTCTGCTGCGGCACGGCGAGCACGAGGGGCGAGTAGGCGAAGGGGGCGGGGTCGACGAGCAGTTCCGCGTAGCTGCGCTGGTCCTGGGGAGGGCGGGCGCGGGCGGCGCTCGCCGAGGTCGCCGGGATCCAGATGTCCGGCTGGGGGCCGATGTCGCGCTGTGGATTGAGCGCCTCGGAGGTGGGCCGCTGCCAGGGGTCGGACTGGTCGTGGAACGCGGCGACGACGTCCGCGGCGCCGGCGCTGTAGACGGTGATGCCGCTGCGCCGGCAGCCGTCACCGGACCGGTTCTCGTCGGACACCAGGTACACCTCCGTCGCCTTGCGCACGGTGGACTCGATGTCGGGATCGGTGAGCAGCCGGAGTTCGAGCGGGGGCTTGCACGACCCGCTGCCGAGCAGGTCTCCGGCGAGGAAGTAGCCGACGGGGACGAGGCCCGCGAGCACGGTGAGCGCCCCGGTGACCGCGACCGTGCGGGTGCGGCCGGTCAGGCGCCGGCGGCCGGTCCCGCCGGGGGCTTCGGCCGGACGCGGGCGGGGCCTTCGGGGAAACGGCCACCACGGAGGGCGGCGCCGTCGTAACAGCTCGTCCGGCACGGCTGTCGTGCCTGTCACGCCTGTCACGCCTGGTACGCCCGGTACGCCTATCACCGCTGTCACGCTCGTTGCGGCTCCCGCGCCGTGGAGCTCCGGGCGTCCGGATCCGGGGCCCGGCCCGGGAACCTCCCCGACCCGGTCCGTGTCCTGCGCGCCCTCGGCGGCCGCCGCGAGGAGCACGTCCGTGCCCGAGGCGGCCGGGCGGCTCTGGGGCTCCCACTGCTCGGCGGGCTCGCGCAGCGTCGTGTGGTGCACGGACATGTACGCCCACAACCGCTCCGAGAGCTCCTTGAAGCCCACGGCCGGCCCGGGGGCCGGGTGCCCGTCGACGCCCAGGAGGCGGATCAGCTGCGCGGTGAAGGGCGTCGGGGTGGTGTCGTCCCCCGCGTCGATCCGGTTGTTGGCCTGCACGCTCATCAACAGCGAGATCCGGTGCCGCTGCGAGGTGTCGAGCGCGTCCCACGCGGCCGAAGCGTTGCCCGCGTAACAGCAGTCGAGCACGACGACCACGTGCTCCGCCCGAGTGCGGGCGAGCACGGTCAGGACGCTCTTCCACGGGACGGCTCCGCGGAACACCGACTCCGTGCCCGCAACGATGGTGGCCGCGCGCATCAGGAGCCACAGCTCGTCCCCCGTGCTGGGTACGGCGCCGTGCCCGGAGAAGTAGAGCAGGAGCAAGCCCTCGGCCTCTTCGACGGCCTTGTCCAGGCGGCGGTCGAACTCGTCCACGTTGCGCGGCCGGACGACTCCGACCTCGCCCTCGCGGAACACGCCGCCGCCGCGCAGCGCAGCCTCGAGGCCGACGAGATTGTGCTCGACGGCCCCGAGGTCGCCGGGAACTCCGAAGGGGTGGTCGGGCTGCGTGAACTCGTACGAGGGCACGCCGACGAGCAGCGCCCGGTTCACCTTCCCGCGCGGGTCGAAGCGCGCCACCGGACTACCTCGCGCCGCCGTCCGGCACGACGTCGACCTCGACCTCCGGGGGCTCGCCCCGCTCCACGGAACGGCGGTTCTCCCGCCAGGCCCGCACCCCGCTCTTCGCCTGCTCGTACACCTCATCGAAGATCTTGGGGCCGACGATGCCGACCAGGACCAGCGTGATCTCCAGGCCGGTCCCCATCGGGCTGCCGGCGTGCTCTTCGGCCCCCGCCCGCTCCCTGATCTCCAGGTCGCCGCTGGTTCTGAGCGCCTCCAGTTTGTGTTCCCGTTCGAGCCACGCCTTCAGGGCTCCGACATCGCTCGCGCTCGCACCCTGCCCCAGGCGTATACGGACAGCCGTCTTCGCCAAACCCTCCCCCTCGTTCATAACTCAGCATCATGGCACGTGGGTTGGGGGCGTGGGGAGACATCGGTCAGGCGCAGGTCCGCGCCCGCGCGCGCCGGGCGCCGTCCGGGCGCGCACGGGGGGTCGGGGCGGGCGGCCCGGGCGCGGCCAGGAACAATCGCGCCAGTCCCGCAGGTTGTGGCGCATGCGCACGTATGTGCACGCGAGACACAGGAGGGGACACACATGTCGTATCCGGAGGCCCGCTATTCCGGTGACGAGGGCGAGGTCAGCGCGGTGTTCAGGCCCGTCGACACGCCTGCCGAGCTGTCGTCGCCGAAGGGCGACGCAACGCACTACCTCGCTACGAAAGCCTCCACGAACGGGGAGTTCGGCCTCTACCGCGTGGAGATGAGCGCAGGGGCCGGCGGTCCGAAGACGCACTTCCACAAAACCATTTCGGAGTCCTTCTTCATCCTGGACGGGACGGTGCGACTGTTCAACGGCGCCGACTGGATCGATGCGAAGCGGGGAGACTTCCTCTTCGTACCGCAGGGCGGGCTGCACGCCTTCCGCAATGACTCGGACGCTCCGGCGGAGATGCTGATGCTGTTCGCCCCCGGGGCACCGCGCGAGGAGTACTTCGAGGGCCTGTCCCAGCTCGCGGATGCGACCGACGCCGAGCGCACCGAGTTCTTCATCAAGCACGACTCGTACTTCGTCGAGTAGGGCAGCCCCTCGCACGCGGCCTCCCCTCCGGGAGGCCGAGTGCGCGCACGCCTTCCTCCCCGTAACCGCTGGTTACTGCTCGTAGCGTCGCCGGCCGCCCCGGCCCTTGCCCGGCGAATGCCGCCCGTCGGCCCGGGTAGGCGCCGGGTGGAAGATCCGCGGCGGACGACGGGGACGGGTGCGCCGCGGGACGGCCGGCCCGGCCGGCAGGGACCGGTCGGGCGGAGGAAACCCGAGGAGGACGCCATGGACGACCAGGGCGGCGCGGGAGGAGTCCCGCTGCACGACGACGACCAGGAGCAGGCCCGGCACCGCAAGCCGCATGCCGACCGCCGCGACGAGAAGCGGACGGCGGCCGCCGACACCGACGAAGCCAGTCGCCTCGACCGGCCGCAGCAGCCCGAGAAGCCGGACGCGAAGGGGACGCGCTGGGTGAGCCCACGGGACGAGTGACCCGACCGGGCGCGCGCAAACCCACTGCGGCGCGCGCAAGCCGACAGCGGTTCGTCGCGTCGTTGCGCCGGTCGTTTTTCGCGGTCAGCCGGTCGTTTTCGCGGTCATTCGCCGCCAGGTGGCCGGTTTCGCCGTCAGGCGGCCAGGGGCGCGGTGGCCATCCCCGCGCCCTCCCGCAGGCCCGCCAAGAACTCCTCGACGGCCTCCACGGCGGTGTACGCGGGCTGCCAGCCCAGTTCCGTACGGGCCCGGGACGGGTCCATCAGGGGCAGCCTCAGCACGGCGTCGAACAGGTCCGGGGAGGCGGGCGCGATGTGCAGTCGCCACGCGGCGGCCAGGGCAGCCCGGACCGGGGCACTCGGCATGGGCAGCCGGCGTGCGTGCAGGATGCCCGCCAGGACCTCCCCGTCGACGGGAGGGTCGGCCGCCAGGTTGAACGCTCCTCGTACCGGACGGGTGACGGCCGCGAGGTAGGCGGCGGCCGCGTCGTCCGTGTGCAGGGCCTGGAAGGTCAGGCCGGGCAGATCGGGGACGGCGGGGATCAGGCCGGGCCGGATGAGCCGTCCGGGCAGGAGGCGCCCCGCGAAGATCCTGCGCTGTTCGGAGGCCGAGGTCCGCTTGAAGAGGAACGCCGGGCGCATGCGGACCACCCGGACCTCAGGGTGTGCCTGCTCGAAGGCGTCGAGGACCCGTTCGAGGTAGGCCTTCTCGCGGGTGTACGCGGCCTGGGGCCATCCGTGGGTGGGCCAGGTCTCGTCGACCTTGCGGTCCTTGGGGCCGGGCGAGTACGCGCCCACGGACGATGCGTGGACCAGGGCGGGGACACCGGCCCGTGCCACGGCTTCGAAGACGCGCACGCTTCCGAGGACGTTGGTCAGCCAGGTCTGCGCGGGGTGGTGGGTCGGCTGGAACTTCCAGGCGAGGTGGACCACCGCGTCGGCCCCCGCGAACAGCGGCACCAGGTCCGGACCGTCCGCTTCGATGTCCGCGGCGGCCCAGGCCGTCTTTGCCGGCCTCCACTCGGGCACCCTGCGGGCCAGGCCGAGCACGGACGTCACGGCCGCGCTGTCCGCGCAGGCCTGGACCACGCTGGTTCCGACGTTTCCGGTGGCGCCGACGACCACGACGCGCAGGCCGTCGCCACCGGGTTCCATGGGCACGGGGCGGGGGCGGGTCATCCTGGGCTCCCTTCGGTGCGGACGGTGCGAGTCCTCCCGGACCGGGCCCGGGGGCGAGCCGCCGACGGTGCGCTGACGCACACCGGGGCCTCGCGGCAGCGCGCCTCGCCGACCCGGCCCTGTGCCGGGCTCCTCGGCGCGCACTGTGTCACTCGTACGACGCGCCTAACCCGCAGGGGGCCCGGCAAACCTCGGCTGACCGGACGGCCCGCCGGCGGCCGCTGGCGGACGCCGCTGGCGGACGCCGTCGGCGCGCCGCGTCAGCGCCGCCAGAAGAGGTGGTGCACCACACCGCTCGGACTGGGCACCACATCCAGGTGGAACCGGTCGAGCAGCTCGTCGGGCGACTCCCACAGTCGGGCCCCGGCGCCGATCCGCACCGGCGAGACCACCACGTGCAGGGTGTCCACGAGGCCGGCATCGAGGAACTCCCGGATGGTGGTGGCCCCGCCGCCGAGGCGGACGTCCTTGCCCTGCGCCGCCTCCTTCGCCCGTGCGAGGACCGCGGCCGGATCGTCGTCGACGAAGTGGAACGTCGTGTCGGAGAGCGTCAACGAGGGACGCGCGTGGTGGGTCATGACGAACACCGGGGTGTGGAACGGCGGCTCGTCACCCCACCAGCCGCGCCAGTCGTGGTCCTGCCAGGGACCGCGCTGGGGCCCGAACTTGTTGCGGCCCATGATCTCGGCGCCGATGTTGCGGGCGTAGTCCCGGGTGAAGTAGTCGTCGAGGCCGCGGCTGCCCCCGGGGTCGGTGCGCATGGGCCAGCTCGCCGTGGCGCCCGCCCAGGCGAACAGAGCCCCGGGGTCGGCGTCGCCGAACGGCCGCTCGAGGCTCTGGTGCTCACCGGCACCGAACCCGTCGCTCGAGACGTTGAAGTTCTGGACCCTCAGCAGCTGCTCCACGCTTCTCCTCCTGCGTAGTCGATGAAGATGAGACCGTCCGGGCGGACCGAACTCATTGCCGCTGCCGTGACATCCAACCCGCTCCGGCCCGCGAACACGGCGCGACGCGACGAGGACCCCGGCAGCGGGCCCGTCTGCCGGGGCTCCCGGCCGTCGCGCTCGCGCACGTCCACGCCGCCGGGGCGACCGACCCGTCAGCCTGGTGCGGCCGGGTCCAAGAACCGCGGCCACCGTCCCGGACCAGCAGCCCGGTTCGGTACGCAACCTGCCACGAGCGGGCGCTGCAGTCCCGCCCTGCTCCGCCTCACGCGGCGAGGGCGCGGCGCAGGACGGAGCCGAGTTCGGCGATCTGCCGCTGGGAGACGGCGGCGGACTGGATCGCGAGCGACCCGTGGAAGGTTCCGGGCCACTGGTGCAGCTCGACCGACACGCCCGCCTGGAGCAGGCGCAGCGCGTAGCCCATGCCCTCGTCGCGGTTCGGGTCGAATTCCGCGGTGGCGACATAGGCCGGCGGCAGGCCGGAAAGGTCGTCGGCGCGGGCCGGCGCGGCGTACGGGGTGGCGGGGCGCGAGCCGAGGTAGTGGCCCCATGCGGCGTCGCGCACGGCGCGGTTGTTCCAGGGGGTGTCCGTGAAGGTGCGGGCGGACCACGTCTGCTGCCGGTCGTCGAGCATGGCCTCGTTGAGGAGCTGGAAGCGGATCGGCGGCCCCTGCTCGTCACGTGCCCGCAGGGTCACCCCGGCCGCGATGCACGCGCCGGCGCTGTGGCCCCCGATCGCGATCCGGTCCGGGTCGATGCCGAGTTCTGCCGCGTGTTCGTGCGTCCAGCCCAGTACGGCGTAGGCGTCGTCGAAGGCGGCCGGGAAGCGGTTCTCGGGCGAGAGGCGGTAGCCGACGGTGATCACGACGGCTCCGGAGAGGTGGGCCATCGGGGCGGCCCACAGGTGTTCCGTATCCAGGTTGCCGCCGACCCATCCGCCGCCGTGCAACCAGACGACGGCGCCCCTGGCCTGGTGCGGACGGTAGATCCGCACCGCCACGTCCGGATCGGCGGGAACGGTGCGGTCGGCCACCTCCAGTCCCGTGGTGTCCGGCGCCGGCCTCGAGGCGGCCAACTCGGCGTACATCGTGCGGAAGGCGACCGGGTCGCTCAGGTCGGTACGGGAGAGCAGCGGGACGAATGCTTCGAGTTCGGGATCCATGCCGATCATCCTCACCTCCGGCCGCCTCCGGCATCATCCGCCAACTGTCGCGCGCCCGCCGGAGATCACGCGCCGATCGGCGGTTCCTCTGCCCGTCGGTGCGGGCCTATCCTCCAGACATGGAGGCACTGGCCGTACGGCTGTCGGGAATGGACTCGCACGTCGAAGGAGCGATCCGCGTCGTCGCGTTCTACGACACGCTGATGCGCCGGCGGGTGGACCTCCCGGCGCTCACCCGGGCCTCCGCCGGACTCGCCGAGTGCGTCGCGGGGTTCCAGCTCCACGGCACCGGACGGGTCACCCGCGTCTCGCCCGACGGCAGGCAGGCGTCCGCTCCGCCGGCGCCGGCGTCCTCCACGGCGCCGATCACCCTCGACGAGGAGGAGATCGGCACGGTGTGGCTGGAACGCCCCGGCCCGCCGAACCCGCTCGACGAGGTGCTCCTGGACCGGCTCGCCATCGCCGCCGCGTCGGCCGTCGAGCGGTACGGACCGGCCCGCACCACCATGGCCGACCCCGCCCTCGTCGAACTCGCGATCAGCGACGAGAGCGACGAGGCGGCCAGGGCGCGGGCTCTGCGCCTCCTGGGATTCACCGCGGACCTCCCGGTGCACGTCGTGGCCGTACGCTCGCAGCTTCCGCTCGACCGGATCGGCTCCCTGCTCTGCCCCGGCCGCCTCGTGAAGGCGGCGGCCCTCGCCGACGTCGGCGTCATCCTGGCCACCACCGTCGACCGCGCCCGGATTCCGGCCGGCGTCCGCGCGGGCATCGGCCACGCCGAAGCGCCCGACCGCTCCTGGCGGCAGGCCCGCACCGCGCTGCGCTTCACCAGCGCACGCCAACCGGTCGTCCACCACGCCGACCTGGGGGCGCTGGCGCTGCTCGCGCACGTACCCCCGGACGCCGCCCGGGACAATCCCGACGTCGCCGCGGTCGCGCGGCTCGCCGGTACGCCCGACGACCTGGAGACCCTGGAGGCCTACTGCGCCACCGGCTCCTTGCGCAGGGCCGCCGACCTGCTCCACCTGCACCACAGCAGCGTCGCCCGCCGGCTCGAGCACATCGCGCGGTCCCTGGGCATCGAGCTCACCGACCCCGCGGGACTGGTGCGGGCCGCACTGGCCCTCACCGCATGGCGGCTCGGCGCTTCGTCCTGACCGCCGCCGCGCCGTGCGCGCCTAGCCCTCGTCGGTGGCGCGCAGGTCGGCGAGGAGTTCGGCCTGGCCTTCCAGGACCCCGGAGATGATCTGGCGGGCTACCCTCAGCAGTTCGCCGGTCTGGGAGTGGGTGAGCTTGTAGTACACGCTGGAGCCCTCTCGGCGGGTGACCACGAGGTTGCCCTTGCGCAGGACGGCCAGCTGCTGGGAGAGGCTCGCGGCCTCGACCCCGACTTCGGGCAGCATCTCTGCGACCGCGTGCTCGCGTTCGCTGAGCAGTTCCAGGACGCGGACGCGGACCGGGTGCCCCAGCGTTTTGAAGAACTCCGCCTTGAGCTGGTACAGCGGTGCGGTCACCTGGGTACCCCTGCCGTGACTGTCGATCTCATCCACTCCTGAATCGTTCACCTTAAGTTCATCCTTTTGCTCCCCTTCATACCTTGTGGCCTCCACAATTGCAGATCCCTGCAACTCGTGGAAGCCGGTGGGCAGTCCTAGAGGGGCAGGGTGATCCAGATGGCCTTGCCGCCTCCGTCCGCATCGGGGCGGACCGCGGCCGTGCCGCCGAGCTCCCTGGTCATCTCGACGACCGTCGCCAGGCCGCTTCCCGGCGCGTTGGTGAGCGCCGCGTACAGGGCGGGCTGGTAGGGGTGGCGGTCCTGCACGGCGAAGGCGAAGACGCCGGGCCCGTGCGTGTAGGTCACCTTGATGGCCGGGGACATGTGCGCGGCGTGGCGGACGCAGTTGGTGACCAGCTCGGCCACGATCAGCAGCGCGGGGCCGACGCTCGGATGGCGCAGCCCCACCCCGCACTCCAGCAGGACGAGCTCGGTGGTCTCGCGGGCGATACGGACCGCGGAGCCTCTCGCGACCAGGTTCAGGACGTGCCGGTACGGCATCGTCTGGACGCCGGTGGCCATCACCGGCCCTCCTCCGTCACGGCGCGGGCCTCGATACCGGACACCTCGATCAGGCGCCGGGCGGCGGGGACGGTCATCGTGCGGCCTTCCGAATACGGTGCGGGTGCGTCACTGTGGTGCGCTGCGTGCGGTGTGCTGCGTGTGTCCGGTGCGTGTGGTGCGGGCCGTGCGGGAGGAGCAACGGGTGGTGCCGTGCACGCGGTTACCCACGGACACCGCACCCTAAGCACGGACAGCATCTATGAAATTGCAGACTTCTGCAATTAATGGTGCCGGTGCCCGCCGGGTCATTCCCCGGTCGCCGAGAAGTGCTGGTAGTCGGGGTGGGACCAGCCGCCGCCCCAATGCCAGCCCACCTCCTCGAAAGCCCGGGTGACGACGTCGCCGGGGCGGATCATGCCCGGCACGGCGCGGTCACGCCGCAGGTGCGGGCGGCCGGCGGCGGGATGGGACGTGCCGCCGCGGTCCACGTACGGGTTCTCGACCGGGTTGACGTCCACGGCGTCCCCGTGGGCGTGCCGGGAAAGGCGGCCGGGGTCGCCGGTGACCTGCCGGCAGTTGAAGGCCGAGGTGTTGTCGTGCGCCATCGACCGGGCGTCGTCACCGCCGTAGGCCGCGGCCGACCGCATGCGGCGGATGGGGAACTTCGCGTCGAACGCCTTGCCGAAGACGCGCAGGAGGGGCTGGACGGCCCCTTCGTGGACGACGAGTTCACCCCGGTGGACCTTGCCGTCGAAGCCCCAGTGGTTCATCCGGATCAGCCGCAGCCGGTCGGGGCCGACGGGACAGCCCGGCCGGTACGTGGCGCCCAGTGCCGCGGGCGGCACCCGCTCCACCACGGCGGCGAGCGCCGGGTGGGCCTGCGCGCGCACCCCGGGCGGGGGCGCGGAGGCGGCCGTACAGGCGAGGGTGGCGGTGCTCAGCAGCACGACCGCCGCCGCGGCGCGGGAGGCGAGGCGCACGGCGTCACGGCGAACCGCCCGCGCACCCGCGGTGCCGCACCCCCCGCACACCGGGCTCAGCCCGGGTCCCCGGGGGTGGGCCGTACGTCGAAGCCGCGCAGTTCCTCCGGCGCGGCCGTCTCCTCGCGGACCTCCACAGCACGTACGTCGGCCGCAGGCGGCCCCGTGCGCGCCCACCGCACCATCGCCTCGACGGCAGGCCCGCCCCCTTCGAACAGCGCCTCGACGCCGCCGTCGGGCAGGTTCCGCACCCAGCCCGACACGCCCTGGGCCAGCGCCTCACGGCGGCAGGTGTCCCGGAAGAACACCCCTTGCACGGTCCCCGACACGATCACGCGCTTGCGTACCATGCTCCGACCATAAGACGAGGCTGGGAGTCATGGCGGTGCACGTACTCGGCAGCAGGATCCTCCTCACCCCCACGGACCCCGAGCGCTCACGCGCCTTCTACGGCGACACGCTCGGGCTGGCCGTCTACCGCGAGTTCGGCACCGGACCCGACCGCGGCACGGTCTACTTCCTCGGCGGCGGGTTCCTCGAGGTGTCGGGGCGCGCCGAGGCCCCGCCCGCCCCCGGACTGCGCCTGTGGCTCCAGGTCGCGGACGTGCGGGCGGCCCACGAGGAGCTCCGCAGCCGGGGCGCCGAGGTGCTGCGGCCGCCCCGGCGCGAGCCGTGGGGCCTCATCGAAATGTGGCTCGCCGACCCCGACGGCGTGCGCATCGCCGTCGTGGAGGTGCCGTCGGACCACCCGCTGCGTTTTCGTCCGTAGGCATCCGCCGTTCGGGTCAGTGCCGGGCTGCGGATCCGGGCGGAGGGCACGGGCGACGGCCTGCGTCGCTCCTGCGTCACTCCTGCGTCACTCCTGCGTCGCTCCCCGCGGAGCCGAACGGGCCGGGCCGCACTCAGCCGGTACGCCGCCGGCACATCGCCGTCAGCCGGACCGCGAAGTGGATCGCGGCCACGGCCGCGACGATGTCCAGGAGGTCACCCACCATCATCCGGGCCAGTGCGTACCGCGCCTCTGCGAGCGTCTCGGCGCGGCTGTACGTCCACGCGGCGTACTGGTTGAACGCCCCCACACCGACGAACAGCCCCCACCACAGGCCCACCGGCCACGGGGACGGCGTGGCCCTGCCCTGCGGGGCCGGCGATCCGCAGACGCCCCACATGCCGAGGGCGATCCGGAACGGCCGCCAGAGGTTGAGAAGCGGGACGAACCAGCAGCCGATCGCCCAGCCGGAGCCCGTGCCCGAGCGGTCCGGCGCGAGCGCCCGCACGCACCGGTGCATCTGGTGGAACCAGGCGATGAACACGACGCCGCACGCAAAGACGGCGTTGGCCTGGAACATCCAGGCCCGGCGGTGCAGGGTGTGGGCGGCGTCCAGCTCCGCCGTGGGGGCGAGGACGAAGCCGGCGTCGTCCACGAACAGGGAGTACACCCGCGTCCCTGCGTACAACGCGAACGCGTCGGTCAGGATGACGGCGGCCAACAGCACCACAACCCCGGCCAGGAGGAGGCGCGGCGCCTCCGGTATCCGGGTGGGCAGGGATGCCCGGGGCATGAACGTACGGGTTGCGGGCACGGCGAAGGACCCCCCACGGGTCGGAGACGAAGAGCCGCTCCCCGCAGGGGGAGCGCCGGGGGACCCTACACCGCGTGCAGCCGGCGCGTCCTGCGCGGACAGGCTCCGGCCGGCCGGGGCGCCGATCGGTGACCCCGTGCGCGCGGGCGCGGGGGGGCGGCGGGTGTCAGTCCTCGACTGTGATCTCGCGCTTGAGGATCTTGCCCGTGGGGCCCTTCGGCAGGCCCTGCACCAACTGGACGATCCTGGGGTACTTGTACGGGGCCACGCGGGCCTTCACGAACGCGCGGAGCTCGTCGGCGGTAGCCTCGGCGCCCGGCTTCAGCGTGACCACGGCCGCGACCTCCTCGCCGTGCACCTCGTGCGGGACGCCCACGACGGCGGCCTCGGCGACGGCCGGGTGCTCGTAGAAGACCTCCTCGATCTCGCGCGGGTAGACGTTGTAGCCGCCGCGGATGACGAGGTCCTTCTTGCGGTCGACGATGAAGTAGAAGCCGTCCTCGTCGCGCCGCGCCAGGTCGCCCGTGCGGAACCAGCCGTCGGCGAACGCGGCTTCGTCGGCCTCCGGGCGGTTCCAGTAGCCGGGCATGACGTTCGGGCCCTGCACCGCGATCTCGCCGACCTCACCCTCGGCGACCTCCTTGCCCCCGTCATCGATCAGGCGTACCCGCACGCCGTCGATGGGCGTGCCGATCGATCCGGGCTTGCGGGGGCCGTCGAGCGAGCCGAACGTGACCACCGGGGCGGTCTCGGACAGGCCGTACCCCTCGACGACCGGACATCCGAACGCCGACTCGAAGCGGTGCAGCACCTCCACGGGCATCGCCGAGCCGCCCGTCACGGAAAGCCGCAGGCCGCTGTCGCCCGTCAGGCCGGTCGAGCCGGCCGCCTCCGCGGCGGCGAGCAGGCCCAGGAACATGGTGGGCACGCCCTCCATCACCGTGACCCGGTCACGGGCGAGGATCTCCAGCGCCTTCGACGCGTCGAAGCGTGGCAGCAGGGTGACGCGGGCTCCCGTGAGCACGGCCGCGTTCAGGCCGCAGGTCTGGCCGAAGACGTGGAAGAAGGGCAGGCCGCCGAAGACCGTGTCCGAGGCCGACATCCGCAGCAGCCGTACGACGGCGGCCGTGTTGCTGCCCAGGTTGCCGTGGGTGAGCCGGGCGCCCTTGGGCCGGCCCGTGGTGCCGGAGGTGTAGAGCAGCACGGCGAGGTCGTCCGTGTGCCGCTCCACGACCTCCGAGCGCGGCTCGGCGGCGGCCAGGGCGACCCCGAACTCCTCGGCGGTGACGTCGACGCAGCCGATGCCCAACTCCGCGGCGGCGGCGCCGGCCTCGGCCAGCGCCTGCCCCCAGGCGAGGATCAGCCGGGCGCCGCAGTCGCCGGCGCTGTAGCGGATCTCGGCGGACTTCAGCAGCGGGTTCATCGGGACCGCGACCGCACCGGCCCGCAGGACGCCGTAGTAGACGACCGCGAAATGCGGGATGTTCGGCAGCAGGACCGCCACCCGGTCACCGGGCCCGACGCCCTGGGCGGTCAGCCAGCCGGCGACGCGGGCGCTGCGCTCCTCCAGCGAGCGGTAGTCGAGCGCCAGGCCGTCCCACTGGATCGCCGTGCGGTCGGGGTTCGCCGCGGCGGTGCGGGCCAGGTTGAGGGCGAGGTTGGTCATCTGTGACCTCTTTCTGATGGTTCGGTCTGCAGGTGGGCGCCGGTCGCCGTACCGGCCCGCTGTGAGCGGCCCTGCCCTGGTCAGCGGCCAGGCTATCGGTCAACAGTCCGATACCGACCGCACCGCGGAGCCGGTCGACTTGAAGCGGTCGGGGCAGGTCGGTCGCGTGTCCGCGCGCTGTGTGACCATGGCTCGTCGATACACCCGCGTCTCATGGGGGGACCATGCGCACCCGTACCACCACCGCCACGACCGGCCTCGTCGCCGCGCTCGCCGCGCTGCTCGTCCTGGCCGGCTGCACCGCACCGGGCGGAAGCCCGCGCGGGGCGGTGAGCTCCGGTCCTTCCGTGCCCGCGCCGGGCGGTGGGTCCGGGTACGAGGGGCCCCGGCCGCAGGACCAGAACCTGCTGGCGTGGACCGGCGACCCCAATGACGCCGGACACGTCACGGCGCAGACGGCCGCGGGAGTCGGGGGCCGGGTCACCCTGGTGCGGATCGTGCTGCGCGAGGAGATCACCTGGTCGAACATCTGGCTGGGACTCGCCGGTCTGGACCCGAATGCCCAGCTCGCCAACTGCCACCTCGGTGTGTACGACGCCAACGGCACCCTGCTCGCGGCCACCCCGGACATCTCGCCCCAGCTGATGACCGCCCCGATCGCCAAACCGTTCGCCCTCGCCAAGCCGTTCACCGCCCCGCCCGGCACGTACTTCATCGCCCTCCTGCTCAACGGCACCTGGGCCACCAACGCCCTCACCCTGAAGTCCACCGGGGCCGGAATCTCCGTCAACGCCGGTCTGGCGCCGCCGAAGCTGCGCTACAGCACCGTCCTGACGGGCCAGACCTCACTGCCGGCCAGCGTGAACCTCGCCGAGCAGTCCACCAGCACCATCCACACCGGCTGGGCCAGCCAGTGGTACGGAATCTCCTGACCCCATCGGTATAACGTCCCTATGCAGCACGCGAGTTGAGGGAGGAAGGGAACCCATGGCGGACCACGACCTGACCGGCTTCACCGAGAGCACGTTCACCCACGGGGGCGCCTCCCGCCGCATACTGCGCCGCGGTACGGGCCCGGCGGTGATCATCATGGCGGAGATCCCCGGCATCACCCCGAAGGTCATCGAGTTCGCCGAACGCGTGGCGGCGTCCGGCTGTACGGCCGTCCTGCCGGTGCTCTTCGGCACGCCCGGCCGTGACGCGAACCCGGCCGCCCGCGGCTGGCCGAGCACCGGGCGCTACCTGGCCTCGTCCCTGTGGCGGGTCTGCGTGAGCCGGGAGTTCACCGTGCTGGCCACCGGGCGCAGTTCACGGGTCGTGCAGTGGCTGCGCGCGCTGGCCGCCGCGGAACACGAACGCTGCGGCGGCCCCGGAGTCGGCGCCGTCGGCATGTGCCTGACCGGCGGGTTCGCCCTGGCCATGGCCACGGACGAGCGGCTGCTCGCCCCGGTCCTGGCCCAGCCGTCGCTGCCGCTGGCGTGCACCCCGGGCCGGGCCCGCGCCGTCGACATCAGCCCCGGGGACCTGGCGGTGGTCCGCGCGCGCTGCGAGCGCGAGGGGCTCCAGGTCCTGGGGCTGCGGTTCCGGGGGGACCGGCTGGCGCCCGGGGAGCGGTTCGCGCACCTGCGGCGCGAGCTCGGCGACGCCTTCGTCGCCGTGGAGCTCGACGACAGCGCCGCGAACCCCGAGGGCGTCTTCGCACCGCACTCCGTCCTGACCGAGCACCTCGTCGACGAGCCCGGCCAGCCCACCCGGCAGGCGCTGGACACGGTCCTCGACCTGTTCCGCACCCGGCTGCTCGGCGAACAGCCCCGGGCCACCGCCTGAGGCGGCCCGGGGCGGGGCGGGGCCTCGACGGCCCGGGCCGGGGCTACTTCGGGGTGACCCGGACCGGCGCGCTTCCCCGGGTGCGGCCGCCGCGGCCGACCTCGCCGCGGGCCCGGCCGCCTGCACACCCGGGGTCATGACGGGTGTCATGACCCCGCCTGGGCGGTCCTGCGGCGACTATCCGAACTGGCCGGGCTGGTAGTCGCCTGCGGGCTGCCGCACCATGACGTTCAGCCGGTTGAAGGCGTTGATGAGGGCGATCAGGGCCACCAGTGCCGTGAGTTGCTCCTCGTCATAGTGCTTGGCCGCGTTCTCCCAGACCTCGTCCGTGACCCCGCCGGCCGCGTCCGCGATGCGGGTGCCCTGCTCCGCCAGCTCGAGCGCGGCGCGCTCGGCCTCGGTGAAGACCGTGGCCTCCCGCCACACCGCGACCAGGTGGAGCCGCGTCGGCGTCTCCCCGGCCACCACGGCCTCCTTGACGTGCATGTCCGTGCAGAAGCCGCACCCGTTGATCTGGCTCGCGCGGATCTTCACCAGCTCCTGGGTCGCGGCGGGCAGCGGCGAATCCTCGACCACCCGGCCCGCCGATACGAGGTGCTTGAGGAGCGTGCCTGCGGTCGGGCTGCCGAAGACGTTCAAACGGGCGCTCATGGTGGCCTCCTGTGCCGTTTCGTTGGTGACACCCTTCAGACAGCGCGGACCGGCCGGATGTGACAGCAGCGCATGTGACCTGCGTCTCTCTGGCCCGTCTCCTACGGGGCGCCCCCCCCCGGATCAGGGACGAGGCACGCCCCGGCGTCGAGCCCCGAAATGCCCGCGCGGACCGGCGCCGCGTGCCGGGCGGCCGGGGCCGGGGGATGCTGGGTGCATGGCTGGCGTTCCCAGGGTGCGGCTGCCCGCCGCCTACCGGCCGGCGGCCCGGCGGTCGGTGCGGGTCACGCTGGCCAGCAGTGCCGGTTTCTACCTGTTCCTGTACGGCTTCGGCTCGGCCACCGCCGCGACCTACGCGCTGTTCGCCGCCGTGGCGATGGCGGGGCTGTCGCGCATCCCCGGGACCGGCCGGCAGCGCGCCGCCGTACTGCTGCGGCTGCTGCCCGCCGCCTGGGTGCTGATCACGGTCGGCACCTACCTGTCCGTGCGGACCTGGAGCGCTGCCCTCGGGATGCTGGTGGTGGGGTTCGCCCTGGCCTTCGCCGCCGTGGGCGGGCCGCGCCCGGCCGGGGCCTCGCCGGGGCTCCAGCTGATGTACATCCTGCCGTCGTTCCCGCCCTACGACCCCGGTTCGCTGGGCGACCGGCTGGCGGGCGCGACGACCGGCCTCGTCCTGCTCGTCCTCGCGGAGGCGTTCGTCCTGCCCGATCCGCCGACCGTCCCGTACCGTGAGTTGGCCGCGCGGGCCGCCGACAGCGCGCGCCGCTGCGCCGACGAGCTGACCCGGGGGCCCTGCACGCTGTCCGACGCGCTGGTGCACGCCGCCCGCGAGGCCGGTACCGGGCTGCGGTCCTCGCGCGTGCCCGAGGCCGAGCGGCCGGCCGGGGCGAGCGTACGGGACCGGGCCCTGGCCCACACCGGACTGGCCGCCCGCACCCTGCTGAGCAGGCTGTCACTGCTGCCGCCGGCCCCCGGCGAGCCCGCCGGGGGCCGGGTCGCCCTGGACGTGCTGCGCGCGGTACGGGACGTGGCGGAGGAGACGGCCGGCCGCCTGCGCGGCCGGGTGCCCGCGGGGGACGCGCACGCGGAGCTGCTGCGGGCCCGTGCGGCCCTGGCGGAGGGCCCGGCCGCCGACGCCTCCCCGGCGGCGCTGCGCCGGCACGTGGCGGTGCTGGAGGCGGCGGACGCCGCGCTGGCGATGTCGACGGCCGCCGGGATCGCGGTACGGGGCCGGGCGGGCGCGGAGCGGGCGGCGCCGGGCCGGTTCTGGTACGCCAGGATGCCCGCACCCCGGCTGTGGTGGCGCCGGCTGGAGGGGCACGCCGGCGGGCGCTCGGTGTTCTTCCAGAACGCGGTGCGGATCGGTCTGGCGCTGGCGGCGGCCCGGGTGATCGCGGGGGTGGACACGCTGCCGCACGGGTTCTGGGTGCTGCTGGCCACCTTGACCCTGACCCGGACGACCGTGCGGGAGACCCGCACGACCGTCCGGGTGGCGCTCACCGGGACCCTGATCGGAGCACTCGTCGTGGCCGGCCTGCTGACCCTGGCGGGGACCGACATCGCGGTGTACGCGGCGGCGCTGCCGCCGCTGATGCTGGTTGCCTTCACGGTGGGGCCGGTCAAGGGGGTGGGCTGGGCCCAGGCGATGTTCACGCTGGTGGTCGCCCTGGTGTTCGCGCAGCTGGCACCCGCCACCTGGCAACTGGCGGAGCTCCGGCTGCTGGACGTGCTGACCGGCAGCGCGATCGGCGCCGTGTTCGGGCTGCTCGCCTGGCCCCGGGGAGCGCAGGATGAGCTGCGGCGGTCGGTGGCGGTGCTGCTGCGGGGCGCGGCGGAGACCGTGGTGGCGACGACCGCCGAGCTCGCGGCGGGCGGCGTGCGCAAGCCCGTGACGGCCGCCCCGGGGCACCGCTCGCTGCAGCACGCGCTGATCATGGCGGAGTCGGCGTACGCGCAGTTCCAGAGCGAGCCGAAGGAGCCGGCCGTAACGTCCGCCGGACAGGACCGGCAGGACCGGCAGCACGCGCAGGACCGGCAGGAGCGGCAGCACGGGCAGGACTGGCAGGCGACGCTGATGACCGGCCACCACACGCTGTGGGGATCGGAGCGGCTGCTGGCCCCGCCCGAGCGGGTCGACGCACCTCCGCTGGGGCGGGAGCCGGCGGTGGCGCTGACCCGGCTCGGGGACCGGGTGGCGGGGCGGATGCTGCTGGTGTCGGCGCGGCTGGACCCGAGCGGCGACACCCCCGAGGGGCCCGTGCCGCTGCGGGATCCGGAGTTCGACGGGTTCGCGGCGGAGCCGCCGGGCGCGCCGCCCTCGTACTACGCGGCCGCCGAGTGGCTGGACTCGCTCATGGCGGACCTGGAGCGCATCACCGGCCAGTCCGGGGACGGGCAGACGGGTCCGGGCGGACCCCCGGCCGCCCTCCGGCGGGGAAGGCGACCTCTGAGGGGAGGGGCGACCTCTGAGGGGAAGGGCAACCTCGGGGGGTGAGGGTGACCTCTGAGGGGGAGGGGCGACCCCCGGGGAGAGGGTGACCCCGCCGCGCGTCGGGTCACCAGCGCACGGGCAGTTCCCGTACGCCCCGGATCAGCATGCCGGGCACCCAGGCCAGCGTCGACTCGTCGGCGTCACTGGCGAGGTCCGGGAAGCGCTCCAGCAGCGAGCGGAGCGCGATGCGGCCCTCCATCCGGGCCAGCGGCGCGCCCAGGCAGTAGTGCAGACCGTGCCCGAAGGCGATGTGGCCGCGGGCGTCCCGTCGGATGTCGAAGCGGTTGGGGTCCTCGAAGCGCGCCGGGTCGCGGTCCGCGTCGGCCATCGCGATCAGGACGGCCGAGCCGGCCGGGATCACCACCCCGCCCATCTCCACGTCCTCCAGGGCGAGTCGCTCGGTGGCGGTCTCCACCGGCCCGTCGTAGCGCAGCATCTCCTCGATCGCTCCGTCGAGGAGACCGAGGTCCGCGCGCAGGTCGGCGAGCTGGTCGGGATGGGCGAACAGGGCGCGCATCCCGTTGCCGATCATGTTGACCGTGGTCTCGTGTCCCGCGATCAGCAACAGAACGCTCATGCCGATCAGTTCGTTCGGCGAGAGCCGGTCCCCGCCCTCGTCGACGGCGTGGATCATCGCGCTGAGGAGGTCGTCCCCGGGGGCGGCGCGCTTGGCCTCGATGAGCCCCACCAGGTACCGGGGCATCTCCGCGTACGCGACGGCCTCGGCCTCCGGACTGGTACGGGCCACCATCTCGCCGGACCACTTGCGGAACGCCTCGCGGTCCAGCTCGGGCACGCCGAGCAGCTCGCAGATGACGGTCATCGGGAGCGGGAAGGCGAAGGAGTTGACGAGGTCGCCCCGCCGCTCCCGGTTCGCCTCCATGGCGTCCAGCAGTTCGTCGGTCACCTGCTGGATGCGCGGTGCCAGGGCCTCGATCCGGCGCGGGGTGAACTCGCGTGCGACCAGGCGGCGCAGTCGGGTGTGGTCCGGCGGGTCGGACATCAGCATGTGGGCGAGTGCCGGGTGGTCCTGCTCGGCGTTGATGATCTGGCCCATGTCGCCGGAGGCGCGCCAATCCCTGCTCAGCCGCGGATCGGTGAAGGCCGCGCGGCAGGCTTCGTGTCCGACGACCAGCCACATCTCCTCGTCGTCGGGGGTCCGCACGTGGTGCACGGGCCCCTTCTCCCGCAGCGCCGCGTAGACCGGGTAGGGGTCGCGCGTGAAGTCCGGGCTGAGCTCCAGCAGATCGACGGTGGCGGGTCGAAGCACCATTCCAATTCCCCCTGGATCGAATGCGGCGCGCACTCATGCGCGTTGTGTGTACCCGCCACCGTAATGGCCGCCTCCTCCGCGTGGTTCGGCAGGTCACTCCACGAGGCGGGGTGGCCGTGGCATGTCACACATCGTCAGCATGCAGGCATGCCAGGGGGAGGGGTCGAAGTCCTTCATCGCGGCGGGCCGGATCCGGCGGACGGTTTTCTCGAGTCGCACACGAGTGGACCTCATGGCGCCCCGGAGGGCGCAGCGGCCGGCGTCGCGGGACCCCCGGGGGCGCGGCGCCGGCAGAAGCCCCACGCGGGCACGGCCCTCTCTGCGCAGGCCCGATCCGGCTAACCGCCGACGGCGCGCCGTTCGGCTACCGGGCGGGGCCGTGCACGGCTGCCAGGGTTGACCGGCGGGGCATTACCGCCCCGCACGCACCCCTGGAGTCCCCATGGCCTCGGTCGACAGCACGCCGGAACGGGCGCTGAAGGATGCGGACGCGGATGCGCCCACGCCCGCGGGAACCGAGCGCCGCGTGGCGTCCGGGAACACCGTCCTGCGGTTGCTGTCGACCACCGACCACAAGGTGATCGGCAACATGTACCTGGTCACCGCGTTCGCGTTCTTCCTGTTCGCCGGAGTGCTGGCCCTGGTCATGCGGGCCGAGCTCGCCCGGCCCGGTCTGCAGATCGTCTCGGCCGAGCAGTACAACCAGCTGTTCACCGTGCACGGCACGATCATGATGCTGCTCTTCGCGACCCCGACCTTCACCGGCTTCGCCAACGCGGTGATGCCGCTCCAGATCGGCGCCCCGGACGTGGCCTTCCCCCGGCTCAACGCCTTCACCTACTGGGTGTACCTGTTCGGCGGGCTGATGGTGGTCAGCGGGTTCCTGACGGCGAACGGCTCGGCCTCGTTCGGCTGGTTCGCCTACGCCCCGCTCAACGGTGCCGTCTACACCCCGGGGGTGGGCGCGGACCTGTGGGTGATGGGCCTGGTCGTGTCGGGTCTGAGCACGATCCTGGGCTCGGTCAACTTCATCACCACCATCGTCTGCCTGCGTGCGCCCGGCATGACCCTCTTCAGGATGCCGATCTTCACCTGGAACGTGCTGTTCACCTCGATCCTGGCCCTGTTGGCGTTCCCCGTCCTCGCCGCGGCGCTGCTCGCGCTGGAGGCCGACCGGAAGTTCGGGTCCCACATCTTCGACGCGGCGAACGGCGGGACGCTGCTGTGGCAGCACCTGTTCTGGTTCTTCGGCCACCCCGAGGTGTACATCGTGGCGCTGCCCTTCTTCGGGGTCGTCAGCGAGATCCTGCCGGTGTTCAGCCGCAAGCCCGTCTTCGGCTACGCGGCCCTGGTCGGCGCGACGATCGCCATCACCGGGCTGTCCGCCACCGTCTGGGCCCACCACATGTTCGCCACCGGGGCGGTCCTGCTGCCCTTCTTCTCCCTGCTGTCCTTTCTGATCGCCGTCCCGACGGGGGTGAAGTTCTTCAACTGGATCGGGACGATGTGGAACGGCTCGGTGTCCTTCGAGACCCCGATGCTGTGGTGCGTCGGCTTCCTCGTCACCTTCCTCCTGGGGGGTCTCACGGGCGTGCTGATCGCCTCTCCCCCGATGGACTTCCACCTCACCGACAGCTATTTCATCGTGGCGCACCTGCACTACGTGCTGTTCGGCACGATCGTCTTCGCCACCTTCGCCGGGTTCTACTTCTGGTGGCCGAAGCTCACCGGCAAGCTGCTCGACGAACGCCTGGGGAAGATGCACTTCTGGCTGCTGTTCACAGGGTTCCAGCTCACCTTCCTGGTCCACCACTGGCTCGGTGAACAGGGCATGCCGCGCCGGTACGCCGACTACCTGGACGCGGACGGGTTCACCCTGCTCAACTCGCTGTCCACGATCGGCTCCTTCCTCCTGGGCCTGTCCACGCTGCCGTTCCTCTACAACGTGGCCCGGACCGCCCGGCACGGGCAACGGGTGGACGTCGACGACCCCTGGGGCTGGGGCCGTTCACTCGAATGGGCCACGAGCTGCCCGCCTCCGCGGCACAACTTCGTCGCCCTGCCGCGCATCCGGTCCGACTCGCCGGCGTTCGACCTGCACCACCCGGAGGTGAAGGCGGTATGAAGGCGGAGGCATGGCTCTTCTGCGGGGTAGCCGTCTTCTTCGCGGTGACGGGCGGCGTGTACGTGGGGTTCTCGGACGATCCGGCCGGGGCCGCCGCCCTCGCCGTGTCGTTCCTGATGTCCGCGCTCATCGCCGCCTTCCTGGGGTGGCAGTTCCGCCGCGACGGCTACCGGCCCGAGGACCGCCGGGACGCGCAGGTCCGGGAGGCGGCGGAGCGGAGGTTCTCCTTCCCGGCCCGGAGCTACGCACCCGCCGTCTCGGCCGTGGGGACGGCGCTGGTGGGCCTGGGCGTCGTACAGGGGCTGTGGCTGGCCCTCATCGGGTTCGGCGTCCTCGTCCCGGGCGTCTTCGGGTTCGTGTTCCGGCCCGGTGACGACCGCTAGGTGACACGGGGCGCGGGTCAGTCCCCGGAGGGGGCGTCCCGTGCGTCGGGGCCCGCGAGGATCGCGTCGACCGTGCGCCGGTCCTGCCGGGACAGCGGCGGCGCCAGCACGTCCTTGTAGTACCAGCGGCTCACGGCCGAGCGCAGCCGCTCCAGGAGGCGGCGGATCCGTCCGCCCCCATCCTGCCCGGCCGGGCGGACGGGGGCGGCGACGGGGTACACCAGCAGCGGATACCGCTGCGCCGCGCTCAGGGGCCGGTGGGACGGGTGGTAGCCGCCCTCGACCGCCTGGCGCACCTCGTCCGTCTCCTCCCCGTGCGTGAGGGCGTCGATGTCGGCGCGCTGCAGGGCCAGACAGATCCGCCGCGTGAGCCAGAAGGCCGCGGGCGGGACGAGGAACAGCGCGCAGCGCAGGGCCCACGTCAGCCCCGGCAGGGGGAGGTCGAAGACGAACGCGATGAGGTCCTGCGCCCCGGCGAGCAGCAGCACCGTGTACGCGCAGAGCACCGACACCGCCAGGGCCGTGCGGGCCGGCCGATGGCGGGGCCGGTCACACAGGTGCTGTTCGCCCCGGTCGGGGCTGATCCAGCGCTCGAAGAAGGGATAGGCGTACAGACCGGTGAACAGGACGCCGGGGAGTACGACGCCGGACACGAACGGGTTCCACGACAGGGTGTGGCCCCACAGCCTGGTCTCCACCGCGGGCATCAGCCTCAGCGCGCCTTCCAGGAAGCCGACGTACCAGTCGGGCTGGGCGCCCGTGGAAACCTGGTCCGGCAAGTAGGGCCCGTAGGCCCAGACCGGATTGATCTGCGCCAGCGCCGAGAGCGCCGCGAGAACGCCCGCGACCAGGAAGAAGAAGCCTGCCGACTTCGCCGCGTACTGGGGGAAGAAGGGCTTGCCGATCGCATTGCGGCCGGTCCTTCCGGGCCCGGGCCACTGGGTGTGCTTCAGGTGCACGACCAGCAGGAGGTGGAGCGACACCAGGGCGAGGAGGAGCCCCGGGACGAGGAGGATGTGCACGGGGTAGAGCCGGGAGACGATGTCCTCGCCGGGGTACTCACCGCCGAAGACGAAGAAGCTCACGTACGTGCCGACGACGGGCACGGACAGCATGATGCCCTGGGCCGTGCGCAGGCCGGTGCCGGAGAGCAGGTCGTCGGGGAGCGAATAGCCGGCGAAGCCTTCGACCAGGGCCAGCACGAACATCGTGACGCCGACCACCCAGTTGAGTTCCCGCGGCTTGCGGAAGGCCCCGGTGAAGAAGACGCGCAGCAGGTGGACGGCGATGGCGGCGAGGAACACGAGCGCCGCCCAGTGGTGCATCTGGCGGATCAGCAGGCCGCCGCGCACCTCGAAGCTGATGCGCAGGGTGGAGGCGTACGCCTCCGAGACGCGCAGTCCGCGCAGCGGGCCGTACGAGCCGGTGTAGACGACCTCGTCCATCGACGGCTGGAAGAAGAACGCCAGGTAGGTGCCGGTGAGCAGGAGCACGAGGAGGCTGTAGAGCGCGATCTCTCCCAGCAGGAAGGACCAGTGGTCCGGAAAGGCCTTCCGGACGGCGCCCTTGGCCACCTCGCCCAAGGGCAGCCGGGCGTCGAGCGCGACGGCGGACCGTACCGCCGCGCGCCCGGCCCGGCCGGCCTCGCGCGCCCTCCTCTTGCCCACCTGCACCGATCCACGCCTTCCCGCCGGAGGTCGCCGAAGTCCCGGCCCGTGCCGTCGAGCATGGCTCTTCGGCGGCCCGCCGGCCGGAAGGCACGCAGCCCTGCGGCGGAATGCGCCTCCCATGGCGCACCCGTTGCGGCGGGGGGCCCGGCCGCCGCGGCGGGGTGGGCCTGTCGCCGTCGGGTGCGGCCCCTGCCGTGGCAGACTCTGGTCCGTTCTGTCCGGATCCATCCGCATTCCCGCGCGGGATCCCGACCCCGTCCCCACGGGAGGTCCCGTGTTCCGCTGCCCCGCTCCCGTACGCGGCGCAGTCGCCGCCCTCGCCGCCGCAGGCCTGGTCCTCGGCCTCACCGCCGGAGCCACCCGGGCGGCCCCCGAAACCCCCGCGGCCACCACGCCGGCCGGCGGCAGCACGGCCACCCGGACCACCCCCTCCACCACGGTCTCGGCCGCGCCGGGCAGTGCGACGGTCCTGTCCGGGTACGCGATCCAGTCGACGGCCAAGGTGACGGACCCGGCGGCCACCGTGTCCAGCCCCGGCTATCCGGCAGCCGGCTGGTACTCCGTCGGGCCGCGCTCCACGGTCCTCGCGGCGCTGCTCGCCGCCGGGGTGCACCCGGACCCCTTCTACTCCACACAGCAGAAGCAGATCCCGGCTGCGGACTTCACCGTGCCCTGGTGGTACCGCTCCGATCTCACGGTCACCGACCCGACCGCCCGCACGTACCTGGACTTCAGCGGGGTGGTCTCCGCCGCCGACGTCTTCGTCAACGGCCGCCGGGTCGCCGACGCGAGCACGGTTGCCGGCGCCTACACCCGGCACGAGCTCGACGTCACCGACCTCATCAGGGCGGGTGCCAACACGGTCGCCTTCCGGATCCAGCCCAACAACCCGCGCAAGCGGCTCACCATGGGCTGGCTCGACTGGCTGCAGCCGCCGCCCGACGAGAACATGGGGATCGTCCGCGACGTCACGGTGCGCCGCGGCGGTCCGGTCGCCCTGCGCGACGCGCACGTCGTGAGCACCCTTGCCATGCCGTCGATGTCCTCGGCCGAGCTGACCGTCAAGGCCCGGGTGCGCAACGACTCACCGGACCCCGTCACCACGACGGTGTCCGGCACCGCGGGCCCCGCCACCGTCAGCCGCACCCTGACGCTGGCACCCCACGAGACCAGGAGCATCGTCTTCTCCCCCGCCGACCACCCCGCGCTGGTGCTGAATACGCCCCGCGTGTGGTGGCCGGCCTCGATGGGCGAGCAGCCGATGTACGGGTTCGAGCTGACCGCAGCGGTGAACGGCGCCGCCTCCGACACAGCCCGCGGTTCCTTCGCCGTCCGCGACGTGCAGGCCCCGCTGAACGCCGACGGCGCCCGGCAGTACCGGATCAACGGCCGCCCGCTGCTCATCAAGGGCGGTGGCTGGTCCCCGGACGAGTTCCTGCGCTGGGAGCCGGTCTACGCCGAGGACCGTCTCAGGTACGCCCTCGACCTGGGTCTGAACACCCTGCGCCTGGAAGGGCACATCGAGCCCGACGAGTTCTTCGACCTCGCCGACCGGTACGGCATCCTCACGCTGCCGGGCTGGGAGTGCTGCGACAAATGGGAGGGAGAGGTCAACGGCACCGAGGCCGGGGAGAGATGGGACACGCCCGACTACGCCGTCGCCAAGGCCTCGATGGCCGCCGAAGCGGCCCGGCTCCGCCACCATCCGAGCGTGATCTCCTTCCTCATCGGCAGCGACTTCGCACCGAACGAGGAGATCGAGGAGATGTACGTCGACGCGCTGAAGTCCGCCGACTGGACGACCCCGGTGGTCCCCGCGGCCGCCGACGCCTCCGCACCGCTCACCGGACGCTCCGGCATGAAGATGACCGGCCCCTACGACTGGGTGCCGCCCGGCTACTGGTACGACAAGCGGGAGGGCGGCGCGGCCGGCTTCAACTCCGAAACGAGCGCGGGCCCGGACGTCCCCACCCTCGACACGCTGCGCCGCATGATGTCGCCGACCGAGCTGGACACCCTCTGGAAGGAGCCGTCCGCGCCCCAGTACCACCGCTCCCCTTCTCCCACCTTCGCGACGCTCACGCTCTACAACGCCGCGCTGGCCGCCCGCTACGGCCCGCCGACCGGCCTCGAGGACTACGTGCGCAAGGCGCAGCTCGCCCAGTACGAGAACGTGCGCGCACAGTTCGAGGCGTACGCGCGCAACGCCAAGGACGCCTCACGGCCGTCGACCGGCGTCATCTACTGGATGTTCAACAGCGGCTGGACCTCGCTGCACTGGCAGCTGGTGGACCGGTACCTCGACCAGGGCGGCGCCTACTTCGGGGCGAAGAAGGCGAACGAGCCGCTGCACATCCAGTACGGCTACGACAACCGGGCGGTGAGCGTGGTGAACCACCGGGCCGCGGCAGCCGCCGGACTGACCGCGCGGGTCACCCTGTTCGGCACCGACGGCACGCAGCGCTACGACCGGACCGTGACCGGCGTGAGCGTCGCGGGCGGCGGCGCGAGCAGCACCGCACTGACCGTCCCCGCGTCGGTGCCGGGCCCGTCCGGCACCTATCTGGCCCGGCTGCTGCTCGCCGACGCCGAGGGGCGGGAGGTGAGCCGCAACGTCTACTGGCTCTCCACCACCGCGGACGTGCTCGACTACGCGGAGAGCAGCTGGTACCACACGCCCACCACCGCGTACGCCGACCTCACGGGGCTGAACTCGATGCCGCGGGCGCCGGTCACCGCGACGGCCCGGACGACGGCGGACGGGGCGGGAACCTCCACGACGACGGTGACGGTGCGCAACACGGGCTCCGGGAAGACCCCGGCCCTGCTCACCGACGTCCACCTCGTGTCGGCTCGGGGCGCGCCCGTCCTGCCCGTCCGGTGGAGCGACAACCAGGTCAGCCTCTGGCCGGGCGAGTCGGCGACGCTGACCGCGACCTACCGGACGGCGGACCTGCGCGGCTCGGCGCCGCAACTGCGGATCTCCGGCTGGAACACGCCCACGGTCACGCTCCCCGCCGACGGCGGACAGGGCCCGCGCACGGCGGACGGGCCCGCCGCGCGTGAGGTGCGGCGGGCCCGTCCGCAGCCCGGGCCTGGCGCCTAGGCGATCGGGGACAGGAGGCTGCTGCCCTGGCCCGCGGGGCCGGTCCCGCCCTCCCGCTCCGCGCTCTCCCGCGCGGCCGTCCGCGTGCTGCCCGCCACGATCAGCGCGATGAGGACGGCGGCGGCTTCGCTCTGCAGGATCCGGGCGGCCTGTTGCAGGCGCCGGGGGTCGGTGGCCGGAATGGACAGGGCCACGCACTCCGCGTTCGGCCCCGCCGTGATCGGCACGGCGGCGCAGACCGTGCCCAGCGCGTACTCCTGGAGGTCGAGCAGGGGGGCGCTGGGCCGACGGCTGTCGAGCTGGTGGAAGAGGGCCTGCGGGGTGCTGAGGGTGTGGGCGGTGAAACGGGTGAGCCGGTGACGGGAGAGGTGGTCCTTTCGCTGGTCGTCGTCGAGCTGGGTGAGCAGGGCCTTGCCGACGGCGGAGGCATGGGCGGCGGCCCGGAAGTCGACGTACTCCTCGACGAGCGGGGTGGCGGGCCCGTCCGCGTACTGGGTGATGGAGACCTCCCCGTCGGTGTAGCGGGCGACGTAGACGGCGGCTCCGACCGCGTCCCTCACCCAGGCGAGCGTCTCCTGCAGGTGCGCCCGGCCGTCCTCGCCCTGGGTGAGCCGCAGGGCGCTGCCGGCGATGTAGGCGTCGGGGCCCACGGCGGTGACCAGCCCCGCGCGCACCAGTTGCTCCACGGCCCGGGCCAGGGCCAGTTGGGGCAGCTCCGTCTCGCGCGCGATCTGCGTCAGGCTCACGCCGCCCGCGTAGCGGTTGATGACCTCCAGGACGCGCAGGGCACGGTGGACGGATTCCATCGCCGCCGGCGCGGGGCGCCGTCCGGGTGAGCTGCGCGCGGCCCGGGCCGGCTGGGGCTCCTTGAGTACGTCGAGGGCCCAGGCCTGCGCGGCCTCGTCGGTCAGGTACAGGGGGTTGAGGCGGGCGTGCTGGGCGACGGCGGCGGCCACCTGCGGGCCGGGGAGCGGGACCTCGCCCAGGTCCGGGTCCTCGGACCAGACACGTGCCGTGACGGCCCGCCTCAGCCGCGGGGGCAGCCGGTACGGGGGACGCACGAAACGGCCTCCGGCCGTGGGGGCGGTGAGGTCCTGGGTGGTGATGGGCGGGGAGGTCCAGATGATCGAGGCGCGCAGGGCCTCCTCGAGGGTCTCCGGGATCTCCGGCAGGGACGGCAGGTGCTCCTCCGGCGGAAGGGCCTGGGCCTGGCGCTTCCAGTGGCGGGCGGTCCTGACCTCGGCCCGGGCGAGGTGGTGGAGGTAGAGGCACCGGGCTGCGGTCCGCGAGCCGGCGCCGGCCGCGTACTGGAACCAGAACTGCGCGCCCTCCCCGTCGTTCAGGTGCAGGAGGCAGCCGAACAGCAGGGCCGAGTCCGGTCCGTGGGGCCACGAGCCGGCGCCCAGGGCGATCTCCGCGAAGGCCCGGCTCTCGGCCAGGACCCAGGCGATCTCGTCCAGCGTCCTGGCGGCCCGCACGTGACAGGTGGCGTCCAGTACGAGGTCGTCGGCGCCGGCCGACCGCGGCGCGGGCAGGACGCCGCTCTCCGTGCCGATCGCGGCCCGGGCACGGTCGGCCACGATCCTGCGGGCGATCCGGCGCCGTGCCGCGCCCTCGTCGTAGCCGGCGTACTCCTCGACCAGGACCTCCGCGTCCTGCAGTGCCGCGTCCAGCCCGTCCCAGGTCACGGGGTCGCGGTCGCGAGTCACATCGCTCACTGGTCCTTCTCCTCTCCAGGGGCCCACTCCACCCCGAGTTTCCGGGACAGGTTCCGGCGCGCCCCTCGGATGTGCGAACGCACGGTCGCGGAGGAAATGCCCATCATCCGGGCGACCGTGTCGTTGTCGTTGCCCAGCAGGAAGGCCAGCAGCACCACGTCGTACTGCCGCTCGGACAGGTCCGCGATCGCCGCGTACAGGCCGAGTTTCGACTCCAGCAGCTCCATCCGCTCCCGGGAGGCGCGGCGCAGCGCGGCGAACCACGCGGTCTCCACCATCGCCACCGACCGGGCCGAGACCGCGAGCCGGCGCTCGACGTGCTCGCGGAGCACCGCCCACGCGAACCCGTGCAGGCTCGCCTCCTTCAGGGCGTGCGGCCACACCTTGAGGAGGAAGGTGAACACGTCGTCCACCACGTACTCCGCGTCCTTGCGGGAGCCCAGCTGCAGATGGGCGTAGCGCAGATAGGCGCGATGCTGCTGGGAGTGGAAGGCGGTGTAGTCCACGGGCAGGACACCAGCCAGCTCGCTGGAGACCGCCTGGTCTCCGGATGGGTCGAACTCGCCCTCACTCATGCACTCTCCCACGGCTGCTCATAGCCGCCCACCGGGGCGGCGACACCCTGACCACGTCAACAGCGAAAACACGGACCGCGGTAGCGGCTATCAGCACGAGGGCAACGACCTCGACGTTCACGTCTGTACGGAACCTTCCCCATGGCGTGTGTTGCGCGTCTGCCTGCCCCCGCACCCGGCAGCCGCGGAGCACCGAGCGCTCCTCATCACCACCGAATCGGAAAACACGCCCGATCGTGCAAGCCGGTCCCCGGGAATCTTCCGGAGATAGCGCATCCGCTCCCCCGCGCGCCCCTTGGCGCCCGCGCACGCCCCCGGGCTTCCTTAGCGGGACGTTAGATCTGGGTGGCGGACCTTGTCCGCAGGAGGCGGCCGCCGCATGCTCGGGGCACTTCCCCGCCACGGGGCATCTTCCCCGTCCCCGCCGGGACTTCCGTCTGGAGCCGCCATGTCCTCGTCCCCGTCCACCGTCACGCCCACGCCGCCGCCACCCGCCGGGGACGAGCGCAAGAAGCGCCGCCTGGCCCTGATCGGCGGGTCGCTCGGCAATCTCGTCGAGTGGTACGACTGGTTCGTCTACGCCAGCTTCGCGATCTACTTCGCCGACTCCTTCTTCCCCGGCGACAATCCGACCACCCAGCTGATGAACACGGCGGGCATCTTCGCGGTCGGCTTCCTGATGCGGCCCGTCGGCGGATGGATCCTCGGCCGCGCCGCCGACCGGCACGGGCGCAAGAGCGCGCTGACCCTGACCGTCACCCTGATGTCGGTGGCCGCCCTGCTGATCGCCGTCGCCCCGACCTACGGCCAGGCCGGCTACTTCGGCGCCCTGGTACTGCTGCTCGCGCGCCTGCTCCAGGGGATGAGCATCGGCGGCGAGTACGCGGCCAGCGCCACCTACCTCACCGAGGCGTCGGCCCGCAACCGGCGCGGCCTGGGCTCGTCCTTCCAGTACGTGTCGATGACCTGCGGGCAGCTCCTCGGCCTGGGCATCCTGATCACCCTGCAGCACACGCTCACCACGGCCCAGTTGGAGAGCTGGGGCTGGCGGATCCCCTTCGTCCTCGGGGCGTTGTTCGCGGTGGTCGTCTTCTGGCTGCGGCGCCGGCTCCAGGAGACCGACGCGTTCAAGGAGGAGACCTCGGGCGGGGACGCGCAGGACGACAGCGCGCGCGGCACGCTGAAGGTCCTGTGGCAGCACCGGCGGCAGGCCGGACTGGTCATGGCGCTCACCCTGGGCGGCACCGTGGCCTACTACACCTACACCACGTACCTGACCAAGTACCTCGTCGGCAGCGCGGGCATGGAGAAGACCACCGCCACGCTGGTCAGTTTCACGGCCCTGACCCTGTTCGCCGTACTGCAGCCCTTCGCCGGGATGCTGTCCGACCGGATCGGGCGCCGCCCCCTGCTGATCACCTTCGCGGTGGGCTGCACCGTCGGCACGTACCCGATCATGACCGCCCTGGGGTCGGCCTCCTCGTACTGGTCCGCGCTCGGGCTGTCGTTGCTGGCCCTGGTGATCGTCACCGGCTACACCTCGATCAACGCGGCGGTCAAGGCCGAGCTGTTCCCGACCCGGGTGCGCGCCCTCGGGGTGGCCCTGCCGTACGCGATCGCCAACGCGCTGTTCGGCGGCACGGCGGAGTACGTGGCGCTGTGGTTCAAGAGCAGCGGTCACGAAACCCTGTTCTTCTGGTACGTCTCCGGGTGCGCGCTGGTCTCCCTGGTGACCTACGTGCTCATGCCCGACACCCGCAACGCCGCGCTCAGCCGTGCCGAGGCGCAGGCCGACGCCGAGGCCGGGGCCGGACGCGACGGAGACGGCGACGGAGACGGCGGGCCGGACCGGCCCACGGCGGCTCCCGTAAGCTGCTGACCCCGGTCAACGCTCGCGAGGGAAGTTCTATGCACGCGCTGCTCGTCGAGGACGACGACCGCATGGCCCAGGCCCTCGGCACCGCCCTCGTCCAGCGCGGGCACACGGTCCGCAGGGTGGGCCGCGCGATGGACGCCCTGCGGCACGTCCGCGAGGCCGACTTCGTCCTGCTCGACCTGGGCCTGCCCGATCTGGACGGGCTCGAGCTGCTGCGGCGGCTGCGCACCGTCTGCGGCGCGCCGCTGATCGTGGTGACCGCGCGCTGCGAGGAACGCGACATCGTGCAAGGGCTGCGGGCGGGAGCCGACGACTACGTGGTCAAGCCGTTCCGGATGGCCGAGCTGATGGCCCGGATCGACACCGTGCGGCGCCGGACGGGCGTCCCTTCCGGCCGGCCGGAGGCCGACGGCGGTCCGGTGCGCGCCGGGGACGTCGAGATCGACGCCGCCGGGCGTACCGTGACGGTGTCGGGCGCCGAAGTCCGGTTGACCCGGCGCGAGTTCGACGTACTGGCGTTCCTGGCCGCCCGCCCCGACGAGGTGCATTCCCGCGAGGAGATCCTGGACCGGATCTGGGGTGACGCCTTCCTCGCCGCCTCCCGCTCCCTGGACGTCCACGTGGCCGGCATCCGCGCGAAGACCGGCCGCTCCGGCCTGGTGCGCACCGTCCGGGGGTTCGGCTACCAGCTCGGCTCCCCGGCCGCACGGGGCGAGCGGAACGGCGGACCCGGCGGCGGGCGGGACGGCGTACGGGACGGCGGGCAGGAAGGCGAGCCGTGAGACGCAGGCTCCTCGCCGTGCTGATGGTGCTCATGGGGGCGGCGGCGCTGCTGCTCTGCGTCCCGCTGGCCGATGCCTACGCCCGGGGCCGGACCGAGCACCTGCTCCTGCAACGGCGCTCGGAGGCGGTGCGGTTCGCCGATCTCGCCGACCGGATGCGCACCGAGGCCGACCGGCTGGAGCTGTCCGCCGAGATCGGCCGGTACGCCCAGCTGTACGGAGCCCGGGTGGTCGTCGTCGACACGGCGGGAGCCCCCGTCGCCCGGGCTGGAGCGGGTCCCGCCTGGGAGGGCGCGCACGAGGCGGCGCAGGCGGGGCGCCGCGCGCTCACCGGCCGCTCCACGGACCGGCTGCCCACCGTGCGCCCTTGGGGCCCCGGGAGCGTGGTGCTCGCCGAGCCGGTGGGCCGCGACGAGCGGGTGAGCGGGGCGGTCCTGCTGGCCGTGCCCACCGACGCCGCCCGGCTGGACGTGACGGTCCGCTGGACGCTCATCGGCGCGGGGGCCGTCGCCGCCTTCGCGGCGGCCGCCCTGGTGGCCGCGGGGACAGCGCGCTGGCTGATGCGCCCGCTGCGCGATCTGGACCGGGCGGTGGAGGGACTGACCGCGGGCAGCCTCCAGGCACGGGCCGTCTCCGACACCGGGCCGCCGGAACTGCGCCGCCTGCGCCGGCACTTCAACATCATGGCGGAGGCCGTGGCCGACTCCATAGGCCGCCAGCGCGACTTCGTCGCCGACGCCTCCCACCAGCTGCGCAACCCGCTGGCCACGCTGGTGCTCCAGCTGGAGAACCTCGAGCCGCACATCGCCCCCGGGCCCGGCCGGGCCGAGCACGTGCGTGCCCTGGACGAGGCGGAGCGCCTGGAGGAGCTGCTCGACGGACTGCTGGCCCTGGCCCGGGTGGAGTCCGCCGGTGCGGAGCCGGCGGACCAGGACGTGTCGCGGGCGGTACGCGAACGGGTACGGTCCTGGGCACCGGTATTCCGTGCCGCAGGGCTGGAGTTGGCGGTCGCCGGCCTGCCCGACGACCTGCGGGCGCACGCCCTGCCGGACGCGGCGGGGCGGATCCTGGACGCGCTCCTCGACAACGCCGTCAAGTTCGTGCCGCGCGAAGGGCACGTCGAGGTGAGCGCCGCCCGCGGCGCGGACGGGACGGCCGTCGTACGGGTCGCCGATGACGGGCCGGGCGTGCCGCAGGAGCAACTGCCGCTGCTGCTGAGGCGTTTCGCCCGCTCCCCCGAGCACCAGAACGTACGCGGCAGCGGCCTGGGACTGGCCATCGCGGAGGAGATCGCCCGCATCAGCGGCGGTCGGCTCGGCGTCGCCGGCAATGCGCCGCACGGCCTGGTCGTCGAATTCCGGCTCCCGCCCCCGGCGTAGGCCGTCGCATCGCGGCTGCCGGCTGCCGGCCCTATCCGTACACCGACCGGTAGTAGGCCACGGCGCCCGGGTGGAGCGGCACCGCGCCCGTCGAGATCGCGAACCGGGGCTCCAGGCGCGCGCCCGCCGTCACCTCCCGCAGCAGGTCGCTCCACCGCTCGAACACCACCTGGAGCAACTCGCGCATGGCGTGCCGCGGTACGTCGTCGCGGGCCAGGAGGTAGTTCCCGACCCCGATGGTGCCCACCGGCTCCACCAGCCCGTACACCCCCGCCGGCAGGGTGACCGTCGCGTAGACGGGGCCGTGGCTCTGGCGCAGCGCGCCCACGTAGCCGTCCAACGGGAGGAACCGCAGCGGCAGTTCCCGCGCCAGCCCGGCCAGGACCGGGGTGGGCACGCCTCCGGACCAGAACAGCGCGTCGACCGCGCCCTCGCGCAGCGCCGCTGCCGAGGCGGCGAGCCCCAGCTGCAGCTCGCGGGCCGGTGCGGAGCCGTCGCCCAGCCCGGCCGCCCGCAGCACCCGTCCGGACACCACCTGCACCCCCGACCCGGTCGCCCCCGCCGCGACCGGACGCCCGGCGAGATCCTGCACCGAGCGCACCGGTCCGCCCGCCGGGACGAGGAGGTGGGTGTAGTTCACGTAGACCCGGGCCAGCGCCGTCACGGCTGCCGGACGGCCGAACGGCCCGCGCCCCAGCACCGCGTCCTCGGCCGCGTCCGCCATGGCCAGCGCCAGCTCCACGGAGCCGTCGTCGAGCTTGCGCAGGTTGTTCACGCTCGCCGAGGTGCTCACCGGAACGATCTCCAGCCGGCGGCCGCTCGCGGCGACGGCCTCGGCCAGGGCCTTGCCGAAGGCGTTGTACGGACCGCCCTCCGGCCCCGTCGCGAGCCGCAGCCTCCGCACCGGGCCGGAATCCCCCGAGCACCCGGCCAGTGCCGCCGCGGCCGCGCCGAGCCCGGCACCCATCACCCGGCGGCGGCTCACCTCTGCACTGGTCACGGCCGAAGCGTAACCAGCGGCGCACCGCCAGGGGGACCTACGGACGGGACCCGGCCGGCGGCTGCCGGCCCGCTCGGCGCCCTATCCCCCCTCCGTCCCGACCCCGTCCTCCTCGCGCGGCGGCCAGCCGGCCGCCTTCCCGGGCGCGAGCCGTTCCACCACCTCGGCGAGGTCCTGGCATGCCTGCTCGATCTTCGTGCGGATGATGTTCTGCTCGGTGACGATCGCCGACAGCAGCAACGAGGTCAGCGCCGCGGAGCCGTTGAGCGCCTGGACGTTGGCCATGGCCTGGACGAGCGTGTGGTGGTCGAAGGGCCCCTCCTGGTCGATCGCCGCCCCGTTCGCCATCGCGGAGATGAGCAGCATGCACGGCGCGCTGCCCTCGATCTGGAACCGCAGGGCCGCCCAGATGAGGAGCGGGAAGACGAGGAAGAGCAGCGCCAGGCCGCTCGTGGTAGCCAGGAGGGAGACGGCGAAGGCCGACACCAGGAGGGCGGCCGCCTCGGCCCACCGGTAGGCGTCGGAGGGCAGGCGGGCCATGCGCACGACCAGGAGCAGCGGCGTGATGACGAGGACGCCCATGGCGTCGCCCGCCCACCAGGTCCACCACACGATCCAGAACCCGCTGTCGGGCATGCTGCCGGTGAGCAGGAGCAGCCAGGCTCCCACGGTGGCGCTGATCAGCATCGGTGCCAGGCCGCCCAGGAAGACCAGCGCCACACCGTCCCGGAGCCGGTCCAGGGTGACGCGGAAACCGACCCGCCGCAGCATGAGGAAGGCGCACACCGGGGCGAGGGTGTTGCCGGCGGCGATCCCGAAGCCGACGAGGTCGATCGAGCCGCCGATCGACAGGATGACGAGGCATGCGCCGAGTGCGATGCCGGGCCAGACGCGGAGCCCTTTCCACAGCAGGCAGGCCAGCGCGATGCCCGTGGGCGGCCACAAGGGGGTGACGACCGCGCCCTGGATGACCACCTGCTGGAGCAGGCCGATGCGCCCGCCCGCGAAGTAGGCGGCGGCGACGACCAGGATCCGGAGCACCGTCATGCCCAGACGTCGGAAACCCTCGGTGCGCATCGCTTCATCAGACAGCAGCCCGCGCCCGCCGAGGGGGCATGACACGCGCTACGGCCCCCCCATCATCCGGTTCCGCCCGGGACGGGCTCGTGGCGCAGCACGAGTACCGCGGCGTCGTCCTGGTGGCCGGTGGAGTCGGCCACCTTCATGATCTCGGCGGCGAGCTCGCCGGGTTCCGCGCCCGCCCTGGCCCGGACCACTTCGGCCACGCGCGCCAGACCGGCGTCGATCGGGAAGGACGGGCCTTCGACGACCCCGTCGGTGACCAGGACGAACGAGCCCGCCGTCGCGAGGGGGCGGCGGGTCACGGGGTACCGCGAGCCCGGCAGCATGCCCAGGGGCAGTCCGCCCTCGTCCGCCACGATGCCGTGCTCGCCGTCGGTCGTGGCCCAGACCCCGGGCACGTGGCCGGCCCGAGCGCTCTGGATCTCCCAGGTCACGGGATCGAAACGGAGGAAGGTGCAGGTCGCGAAGAGGTCGCAGTCCACGGAGAGCAACAGGTCGTTGGCCCGGCTGAGCACCTCGCCCGGGTCCGCGGCGGACGCGGCGACGGCCCGTACGGCGATGCGGACCTGTCCCATGAAGGCGGCCGCCTCGACGTCATGGCCCTCGACGTCGCCGATGGAGAAGCCGAGGGCGCCCTCGGGGAGCAGGAAGCCGTCGTACCAGTCCCCGCCTATGCTCAGGCCGTGGCGTGCCGGTGCGTACCGGGCCGCGGCGCGCAGGCCGGGCAGGCACGGAAGCGACGCCGGGAGGATCTCCCGCTGCAGCGCCTCGGCCAGCTCCACCCGGGCGCGCTGGAGCTCGGCCCCTTCCCGTGCCTGGGCCGTGAGCCGTCCGAGCCTGGTCAGCAAGTCGTCCGCGGTCGCCGACCGCGTGGACCTATGGGGGCTCATCGACCACTCCTGGACCGCTCCGACGTACGTCCGCTTCGACTTCTGACCCACATGGCCGATCCATCATATTTCCGAGAGCCACTGATCACATCAGGAGCGCGGGAGGCCCAGGGGCAGGCGGGTGCCGGTACCGCCGGGGCAGACGGTGAGACGGTCGCCATGTCCGGAAGCGCACGCCCGGGCGGTCGGGGCCTCGAAGGCGCGCTCGGCGGTCACACCGCTGGGGACGCGCCGCGGCCGCGGCCACGAGTGCCGTCGGCCGCGGTCCGGTGGGGACGCGTCAGCAGGTCAGCAGGTCACCGGGTCACCGGGTCACCGGGTCACCGTCCACTTCTGGTTGGCGGCTCCGGTGCAGGTCCAGATCTGCAGGCGGGTGCCGTTGGCCGTGCTGTTGCCCGTGGCGTCCAGGCACTTGTTCGCCTGCGGGTTGACGATGTCGCGGGCCGCGGGGACGGCCCACTGCTGCGCGGGCGTCCCGTTGCAGTCGTAGAGCTGGACCGGTGTGCCGTCCGCGGTGCCCCCCGAGGCCACGTCCAGGCACTTGCCGAGCGCGCGGACCGTGCCGTCGGCGCCGAGGGTCCACTGCTGTGCGGCGGTCGCGTTGCAGTCGTAGAGCTGTACGGGGGTGCCGTTCGCGCTGTTCGCGCCGGCCACGTCGACGCACTTGCCGCCGGGTCCGGTGATCGGACCGCCGCCGCCCGGCTGGCCGCCGCCGGTGGTGACGCGGACGTGGTCGACCAGGAGTTGGGCCGGGAAGGCCGTGCTGCCGTCGGGGTCTCCGGGCCAGTAGCCGCCGACCGCGAGGTTGAGGATGAGGAAGAAGGGCTTGTCGAAGACCCACTGGCGTCCGCCGAGGTCGGCGGGGGTGCGCCGCTGGTAGACGGTGCCGTCGACCGACCAGGTGATCGCCTGGGGGCTCCAGTCGACGGCGAAGGTGTGGAAGGCGTCGGCGAACGCCTGGCCGCCGGGCAGGCCGTACCCCGCGCCGATGCCCCCGGAGCCGGAGTACCCGGGACCGTGCAGGGTGCCGTGGACGGTGGACGGTTCGAAGCCCACGTTCTCCATGACGTCGATCTCGCCCGAGGCGGGCCAGCCGATCTGGCCGATGTCGTTGCCCAGCATCCAGAAGGCCGGCCACATGCCCTGCCCGCGCGGCACCTTCATCCTGGCCTCGACGCGGCCGTACGTCGTGGTGAACCGGCCGGCCGTGTTCAGCCGGGCGGAGGTGTACTCGCACCTTCCGTACCAGCACTGGTAGTTGGCCGGGTTCTCCCGGCGGGCGGTGATGACCAGGTGGCCCTGCCCGTCGAGGGCGGCGTTGCGGTTGCCCGCGGTGTAGAACTGCCGCTCGTGGTTGTTGACGTTGTCGCCCGTCTCGATCTGCCACTTCGCGCCGTCGACGGCCGCACCCGCGGGCCCGTCGAACTCGTCGGAGAACGTGACGGCTTCGGCCGATGCGGCCGCGACGGCGGCCGGCGCGGGAGCGTGCGTCGCGACGGGCACGCCCCGGGCCGGGCCGGTGGACAGCGAGGCGAGGGCGAAGAGCGAGAGGGCGGACAGCAGCAAACGCCTGGGTAAGCGCGGGGAGTTCATGACTCTCCCTTCCGGGAGCGTGGGGGGAGGCCCGGGCGACCGAAAGGTCATGACCATGCCAGGCCCTTAGTTCACTACGTGATTTAAGAAGTGAACGAATTCTCTGTCAAGGGCTTGGACTGGACCAGACAACTGTCCTGTCCAGCATGTGAGTTACTGCTGACTAGACGTGGATCGGACGGTCACGCTCAGGTACCTTCCATCACGTCGCCGCCACACCCGGGGCACAGGGCCCCACGGGACTCGCGGCGTCCAAAGGAACCGACGTCTGTTGACGACAGCCACAGAAGTCTTCACGGTCCGGCCTTTCACCCCGCACTGCCAGGTGATCCACACCGAAGGCGACCATGCCGTGATAGGCATTTCACCCGGAAACAGTTATTTCTCCGCGCAGCGCGTCACCGATCTGGCGCACTGGGGCATGCGCAACTTCCGACAGGTCGACCTCATCTATACCGACCTGCACGTAGCCGAGATGTACGAGGCCCTCGGCTATCCCCCGGACGAGGCGCGGCGCAAGGCGGTCAAGAACCTGCGCGGGGTCCGCGCGAAGGTGAACAACGCCGCGGCCGACGCCGATCCCACGGGAACCCGCCTGCGGGCCCGCCCCATGTCGTCCCTCACCGACATCCCGGCCTACCGCAGGCTCCACGCCCACCTGAACACCCTCCTCGACACCGACCCGGAGTTCCGCGAGACCTGCAACGCCCTGGTCGACGCGTTCCTCTCCTCCAAGGTGCTCGGCGGAGAGACCGCCACGCTCCGGCAGCGCGAGGTCTGCCTCGAGTACGTCTGCGCCGAGGCCCCGCTCTTCCTGGACACCCCGGCCATCCTCGACGTGCCTTCCTCCCTCAACTGCTACCACCAGCTCCTGCCGATGGCCGAGCTGCTGTACTCCCGCGGTTCGGGCCTGCGTGCCTCGCGCAACCAGGGCCACGCCGTCATCACCCCCGCCGATGGAGAATCCGATGCCCACTGACACGCTCCTCGATTTTCCGTTCTCCGCACGCGGCGACCAGCTTCCCCACGAGATCGAGCAGCTCCGCAGCGAGCCGGTCAAGCGGGTCCGTACGATCGCCGGGGACGAGGCCTGGCTCGTCTCCTCCTACGCCCTGTGCAAGCAGGTCCTCGAGGACCCCAGGTTCAGCCTCAAGGACACCTCGGCTCCCGGCGCACCACGCCAGTACGCCCTGACGATCCCGCCCGAGGTCGTCAACAACATGGGCAACATCACCGGTGCCGGACTGCGCAAGGCCGTCCTCAAGGCCATCAACCCCAAGACCGACGGTCTGACCGACTGGATGCGGGCGCAGGCGAACGACCTCGTCGACGGCCTGCTGACCGCGGGCGCTCCGGTCGACCTGCGCGGCCAGTTCACCAGCCCGTACGCCGAGCAGCTCCACTGCCGCATCCTGGGCATCCCCGGGGAGGACGCCCCGCGCCTGGCGGCGAGCCTCGACATCGCGTTCATGAACTCGGCCTGCCCGGTCACCGGAGCCAAGCTCAACTGGGACCGGGACATGGCCTACATGGTCGAGCGCCTCGACGACCCGACCGTCACCGGCCTGATGGCCGAGCTCGCGGCCCTGCGCAAGGACCCCGACTACGCCCACCTGACGGACGAGATGCTCGCCACCGTCGGAGTCACCCTCTTCGGCGCCGGCGTCATCTCCACCATGGGCTTCCTCACCATGGCCATGGTCTCGCTCATCCAGCACCCCGAGGTCTGGGACCAGATCCGCCGGGACCCCTCCAGGATCCCCGCGGCGGTCGACGAGCTCCTGCGCATCAACCTCTCCATCGCGGACGGCCTGCCCCGTCTCGCCCTCGAGGACGTCACCCTCGGGGACGTCGAGGTGAAGAAGGGTGAACTGCTCCTCGTGCTGGTCGAAGCGGCCAACACCGACCCGGACGTGTACCCCGACCCGCACACCGTCGACATCGACCGGCCGAACGCGGGAACGCACCTGTCCTTCGGCGGCGGCCAGCACTACTGCCCCGCCACCGCGCTGGGCAAGCGGCACACCGAGATCGCCCTCGAGGTGCTCGTCGAGAAGATGCCGGGTCTCCAGCTCGCCGTACCGGTCGACCAGCTCGTGTGGCGCACCCGCTTCATGAAGCGCCTGCCGGAGCGGCTCCCCGTCCTCTGGTGACGGTGACGGTCTGACAGCCGCCGGCGCGGGCCACCGGGGTCACCTTCGACTCCGGTGGCCCGCGCCGCCGCCCGGCCGGCTCAGCAGGTACGCGGCGGCGGTGGAGACGAGGACGGCCATGGTGGCGATGAACACCAGGCCGGCGCCCTCCAGGCCCATCGGGTCCGCCAGGACGCCCACCCCGATCACCGGCACCGAGATGCCCGCGTACGCGACCACGAACAGCGTCGAGATCACCGCCGCCCGCCGGTCCGCGGGGGACGCCTCGGCCACCGCCGCCAGTGCCCCGCGGAACGCCAGCCCCTGCCCCGTCCCGCCCACGAGCGCGCTCAGGACCACCAGCCACAGCTGGTCCCAGTGCAGCGCGCCCGCGAGCAGCGCCAGCCCGGCGAGCAGGCCGGCGCAGCCCAGGGGCAGGGAGCGCGCCACCCCGACCCGGCCGACCGCCAGCTGGCCCGCGGTCGAGGCGAAGAAGGCCAGTGCGACGATCGACCCGCTCACCGCGGGGTCGTGCACGTCCAGGGACTGGGCGAGGAACGCCGGGCTGACCGAGGTGAACACCCCGAACAGGGCGAAGCCCACGAACGAGGCGATCGCCGCGGGCGCGAACACCGCCCGCACCTCCGGGGGCAGGGCGGGCCGCTGCGGCCGTACGGTCTTCAGCGGCCGGCGCTCCCCCACTGTCTCCGCGAGCCGCAGCAGGACGGCCGTCGAGACCGCCACCAGGGCGAGGTGGACGAGGAACGGCAGGTACAGCGGCCAGGCGGCGTACTGGGCGAGCACCCCTGCGAGCAGCGGCCCGCAGCCCAGCCCGCCCATGTTGGCGGCCGTCGCCACGAACGTGGCCCGGGAGGCCCCGCCGCGCGGGGCCAGCTCCATCACGTACGCCGTGGCGGCGCCGGTGAACAGCCCGGCGGACAGCCCCGAGAGCAGGCGCCCCGCGTAGAGCCAGCCCAGTGCGGTGGCGCACAGGAAGCAGGCGGCGCTCGCCGCCGCGCAGCCCAGCCCCACGAGCAGAACCGGCCGCCGGCCCACGGCGTCCGAGGCGTTGCCCGCCAGGAGGAGCACTCCGATGACCCCGAAGGCGTACACGGCGTACACGACGGTGACGATCAGCTCGGAGAAGCCGAACTTCTCCTGGTAGAGGCCGTAGAGCGGGGTCGGCAGCGTGGTGCCCGCCATGCACACGGCGAACACCGCCCCGCTGAGCAAGCACTGGCGCCACCCTCGGCGATCACCGTCCATGGCGCCGACGGTAACCCCGCGCCCCGCCTCCGGCCCGGCGCGTCGGGCCCGGCGCGCCGGGCGGGTGGGCACCCGCTGCCGTCCGGTCCGCGGCGGCCAGGGTCGGCAGCGTCCCACGGCCGGCAGGAGGGCCCTTTGTGGTATCCGGGTGCTCCGCGTGCTCCGGGCTGCCGGGCTCAGGCGTCGGCGTCGGCTTCGGCGTCGCAGAGCCGGTCGCGCTGGAGCTGGCGGGCCAGGGCCCGGCGTACGGAGGCCGGTGCCGCCCCGGGGGTGGTGGCGGCCGTCTTCGCCGGGACGTCGAGGGCGCGGCTGATCTCGTCGTAGGCGGCCTGGTGACCGGGGAGCAGGTGGGGCCGGTGCTGCCGCAGGTCCTCCTCGAGGAGACGGCGCAGTTCGTCGACCGTACGGGGGGTGAAGCGGCGGCGGCCCCGGGCGAGGGCGTCCACGGCCCGGGTGCAGTGCGCGGTCTCGTCGAGGGCCTCGGACACGTCCTCCGCAAGGCCCCAGAGCCGCCCTTCGAGCCACGGCGTGTCGTACTGGGCGAGGGAGAGCTCGAGGGGCGGCAGCGGCTCGTCCGTCCTGTACTTCGCGACCTGCTTCGACACGGCGGGCTGGCTCATGTCGGTGAGGCGGGCGATCTTGTCCTGGGTCCAGCCGAAGCCGACGAACACCTTGATCATCTCGGTGCGCAGCTTCCGCATCTCCTCGCCCGCACGGATGACTTCGTTCATGCCGGCGAGCATCCGCTCGGCCTGCTCCTCGGTCAGCGTCTCGGGGTTCCGGGGTCCGCGCTCTCCACCTGCCACAACCCAGTTATACACCAGGACCCGAGGAAAATAACCAGGTTGTATAACCTGGTTATCACTGACAGGCTCGGCGTCATGCACACCTTCACCGCACCCGACGGCACCCTGCTCGCCTACCGCACCCACGGAGTCGGCGACCCCGTGGTCTGCCTGCCCGGCGGACCCGCGGATTCCGCCTACCTGGGCGACCTGGGCGGCCTGTCCGCGCACCGCCGGCTGATCGTTGCGGACCTGCGCGGCACCGGCCGGTCCGCGCTTCCCGAGGACCCCGCCACCTACCGCTGCGACCGCCTCGTCGACGACGTCGAGGCCCTGCGGGCACACCTGCGCCTGCCCGTGATGGACCTGCTCGCGCACTCCGCCGGCGCGAACATCGCCGCGCAGTACGCCGCCCGGTTCCCGCACCGCGTGAGCCGGCTCGCTCTGATCACTCCCAGCACCCGGGCCGTCGGCATCGAGATCACCGGGGAGGCGCGCCGCGAGCTCGCCCGACTCCGCGCGGACGAGCCGTGGTTCCCGCGGGCCTACGCGGCCCTGGAGGCGATCGGCTCGGGCACGGGCAGCGACTGGGACGCCGTCGCCCCGTTCTTCTGCGGCCGTTGGGACGACCGGGCGCGCCGGCACCACGCGGAGGGACAGCCCCGTAACAGGGAAGCCGTCGCCCTCTTCGGGGCCGAAGTGGCCTTCGATCCGCAGGCCACGCGCGCCGCCCTCGCCGCCTTCGCGGGCCCCGTCCTGCTGCTCGCCGGGGAGTTCGACCTGAACAGCCCTCCCCGGTCGGCCGCCGAGTTCGCCGGGCTCTTCCCCCACGCCTCCTTCGTCGTACAGCCGGGGGCCGGCCACTACCCCTGGGTCGACGACGCAGACCGGTTCACGGCGACGGTAGCGGCCTTCCTGGCGTAGCCGGGCCCTTCGTACGCCGCGGTTGTGCCGCCGCGCTCCTGCCGGCGCTCCGTCACCCGTACGCCGCAGCGCCCCGCGAGCGGGGCGCTGCGGCGGGCTGGGTCGTCTCTTTCGGATCTTGCCGGTTAATACAACGCAGCGAGGTGCGGTGCCGGGCGGCGCGGGTCAGGCTGGATCCGAAAGAGACGGCCCGGGGTGGGCCGAACCCGGCCGTAGGTGAGCGCGAGCAAGGTGGGCAGCTGTGTCGACGTCGAGTCACGAGATGTTCGGCGCCCCGTGCTGGGTGAGCCTGATGACCGGGGACCTCGCCGCGGCGCAGCGGTTCTACGGGGCCGTCATGGGCTGGCACTTCCGCGCCACCCGGCTCGGGGAGGGTTTCTCCATCGCCTTCCGCGACGGTGCTCCCGTGGCCGGGATCGGGGCTCTGGCCCACCGGCTCGCCCTTCCGGCCGCGTGGACCCCGTACTTCGCCGTCGACGACGCCGATGTGACGGCGGCGCGCATCGTCGAACGCGGCGCGACCATGGCGGTGGGTCCGCTCGGCTTCGGGACCGGCCGCGCCGCACTGGCCGCCGACCCCGACGGCGCGGTCTTCGGATTCTGGCAGGGCCAGGTCATCCCCGACTGGACGGTCGGCCAGGGCAGTGCCCCCGCCTGGCTCGAACTGCGCACCCGTGACGCCTTCGCCGCGGCCGTCTTCTACGGGGAGGTCCTCGAGTGGGCCGGAGAACGGCCAAGCTGCTGCACCGTCTCGTACGAGCACGATCACGTCGTCCTGCGGCACGGCAAGGACACGACTGCGCGGATCGTGGGCGGGGCCCTCGAGGAGGCTCCCGACCCGCAGGTCCGACCGCGCTGGCACATCCATTTCCGCGTCCCCGACCTGGAGGCGGCCGTGGAATCCGCCACCGGCCTGGGTGGCCGGGTGCTCGCGCCCGTGGAGACGACGAGCACGAGCCGCTCGGTCGCCCTGGCCGATCCCGACGGCGCACTGTTCACCGTGGTGGCCGCGCAGGACCAGTGACGCAACCTCACCCACGGCAGCTGCGGGGGGCCGGGATGAGGAAGACCCTCGCAGTCCGGGGGCTGACCGGACGCCGGGTTGAGGCTTCCCGGTACCGGCGTAGCGTGGAACGTGCCGCATTTCGGCGGCGCGACCCACACGAGGAGCAGAGGCCATGGGCAAGCCCTCGATCGATGACCTGCGGGAACGAGTGCGCGGGGCGGTCGTCACCGCGCAGGACGACGGCTACGACGAGGCGCGCGCGGTCAACAACGCCATGATCGACCGGAAACCGGTGGCCGTCGTGCGCTGCGTCAACGCGGGCGACGTGATGGCCACGGTCGACTTCGCCCGCGACAACGCGCTGGACCTGGCGGTCCGCGGCGGCGGGCACAGCGTGCCCGGCTTCGGCACGTGCGACGACGGCGTGGTGGCCGACCTGTCGGGGATGCGTTCGGTCCGTGTCGATCCCGCGGCCCGGACGGCCCGCGCGGACGGCGGGGCGACCTGGGGCGACTTCAACGCGGCGACGCACGCCTTCGGTCTGGCCGCGACCGGCGGGATCATCTCGACCACCGGCGTCGGCGGTCTCACCCTCGGCGGCGGCATCGGGTACCTCGCCCGCGGACTCGGCCTGAGCTGCGACAACCTGGTGTCGGCCGATGTGGTGACGGCGGAGGGGCAGCTGATCACCGCCAGCGAGGAGGAGAACCAGGACCTGTTCTGGGCCCTGCGCGGGGGCAGCGGCAACTTCGGCGCGGTGACCTCCTTCGAATTCAGGCTGAGCCCCGTCAAGGACATCTACGGCGGACCGATGCTGTTCGAACTGGACGACGCGGCCACGCTGCTGCGCTCCTTCTCCGAGATCATCGCGGACGCGCCGGAGCAACTCGGCGGCTTCCCGGCCTTCCAGATCGCACCGCCGCTCCCCTTCATCCCGGAGGACCGGCACGGCGACCCCTTCGCCCTGATCGTGGCCTGCTGGGCCGGGCCCGTCGAGGAGGGGGAGCGCGCCCTGCAGCCCTTCCACGACATCGCGCCGGTGGTCGCCGAACACGTCGGCCCCATGCCGTACCCCGCGCTCAACAGCGCCTTCGACGCGCTCGTACCACCCGGTCTCCAGCACTACTGGAAGGCCAACTTCGTGACCGACCTGACCGACGAAGCGATCGAGGCGCATCTGCGCTTCGGGCCGCAGCTGCCCGCCGTGAACTCGACCGTGCACATCTACCCGATCAACGGCGCCTGCCACCGCGTGGCGCCGGACGACACGGCCTTCGCGTACCGCGACGCCAACTTCGCCACCGTCATCGCCGGGATGTGGCCGGACCCCGCCGAGAACGACGCCAACATCGGATGGGTGCGCGACTACTACGAGGCGACCGCCCCGCACTCCGAGGAGGGCGGCTACATCAACTTCATGGCCGACGACGACCAGGGGCGGATCCGGGCCAACTACAAGGGGAACTACGACCGCTTGGTGGAGGTCAAGCGGACGTACGACCCGGGCAACCTCTTCCACCTCAACCAGAACATCAGGCCGTGACCGATGACGGCCGCAGGGTGACCGGAGGAGCGGATGGCCGGACGGCCTGATGGCCCGATGGCCTGATGGCCTGATGGCTTGATGGCCCGATGGCCTGATGGCTTGATGGCCGACGAAGGCGGCCGCCGTCGGGCGGCCGCCGCCGTCCGCTCACCGTTCCGACAGCTCCGAGGGGGCCTCCTGGACCACCCAGCCGTTGCCGTCCGGGTCCTCGAACGTCATGAACGAGTTCCACGTCCCGCCCTTGCCCTCCGCCCAGCCCGTCTCGCCGAGGTGCCGGACCGGGGAAGCGTCCACCCCCCGCTCCACCAACTCCCCGCGGGCCGCCTCGATGTCCGTGACGCAGATCTGGAGCCCTTGGAGCGTCCCGGGCGCCATCGGCTTCGTGCCGGGCGCGGGCGGCATCCCCTGCAGCAACGCGATCGAACACCGCGAGCCGGGCGGGGTCATCTGGATGATGCGCACACCGGGGGCCACCTCGTCGTCGAGGTCGACCCCGAAGCCGACCTTGTCGGCGTAGAACTCCTTCGACCGGTCCATGTCGGTGACAGGGACGGGCACGACTTCGAGCGTCCAGTTCACGGATCGTCTCCTCACGAACGCCGGCCCGCCGGTGCGGGCCGGCCCGAACGGATCAGGGCGCTCCCACCCTCGCCCACGAAGGAGCGGCCCCGCACGCCAAAACGCCGAACCGGCCCGGCGGGCGACGCGGCGCCGGGTGCGGCTCAGATGCCGATCGCGCCGTCGATGCGCTCCCGCAGCAGGTCCGCGTGGCCGTTGTGGCGGGCGTACTCCTCGATCATGTGGATGAGGACCCAGCGCAGCGACACCGTCCCGCGCCACGCGTCATGGCCCTCGATGTCGAGGGAGGCCCCGGCGGCGAAGCGGTCCGCGAACTCCACCTCGGCGCGCCAGGCCGCCCAGGCCTCCTCGACGGCCTCGGGGCCGGAGTCCGCCCCGTCGAAGTCTCCGTCGGGGTCGGCGGGCGAGGAGAACCGGGGAGCGGCGTCCTGGCGGGCCAGGATTTCGCGGAACCAGTGGCGCTCCACGTCGGCGAGGTGCCGGACCAGGCCCAGCAGCGACAGCGTCGACGGTTCCACGGAGCGCCGGGACAGCTCCGCGTCCAGGCCCGTGCACTTCAGCTCCAGGGTGGCGCGCTGGTCCGCCAGGAAGCCGACCAGCATCTGCCGCTCGTCACCGGTCGCGGGACCGCGGAACCGCCCGTCCTCCTCGGCCCGGACGAAGATCTCGGCTCTGCTGCGCGGGGTCGTTGTCATGATCGCGATTATGGGCCATCGCCGATTTGCGGTGCAGCCCTTTGTGGGGTTGGTTCGAAGTAGGTTTCGAAGCAGGTGCGGTACCCGTCTCCCCTGGGTTGGGGGTGAACCACCGTGTTCTTCGCCCACCGCGCGGACGCCGGACATCGTCTTTCCGCGGTCCTCGGGCACCTGAAACAGGAGCATCCGGTCGTCCTGGGCCTGCCGCGCGGCGGGGTCCCCGTCGCCTTCGAAGTGGCGCGGGAGCTCGGCGCCCCGCTCGACGTGATCGTCGTCCGCAAGCTGGGGGTTCCCTACCACCGCGAGCTGGGCTTCGGTGCCATCGGCGAGGGCGGGGTCCGGGTGATCAGCGAGGAGATCGTCCGCATGAGCCGGGTGTCGGAGAAGGACCTCGCGGCCGTCGAACACGCCGAGGAGGCGGAGCTCGTACGGCAGGCGGGGCGGTTCCGCGCCGGCCGGCCGCGGGTACGGCTCGACGGCCGGACGGTGATCGTCGTCGACGACGGGATCGCGACCGGAGCCACGGCCGCGGCCGCCTGCCAGGTGGTACGCGCGATGGGCGCGGCCCGGGTGGTGCTGGCGGCCCCGGTGGCGCCGCCGGACGCGGTCGCCTGGCTGCGTGCGGAGGCGGACGAGGTCGTGTGCCTGTCGACGCCGCACGGATTCTCGGCCGTCGGCCAGTGGTACCAGGACTTCTCCCAGACACCCGACGAGGAGGTCGTCTCCCTGCTGGCGCAGGCCGCCGCCGAGACCCACACCGCCCCGCAGGCCGAGGCGGACGTGGGGGCGGGCGCGGAGGCGGACGCCGAGGCCGACCCGCAGGAGGGCGTCGAGGAGGAGGTGGCGGTGGACGCGGGCGGCGTCAGGCTGGCCGGTGACCTCTCCCTGCCCCCGGGCGCCGGGGCGGTGGTGCTGTTCGCCCACGGCTCCGGCAGCAGCCGCCACAGCCCGCGCAACCGGTCGGTGGCCGCGGCCCTGCGCGAGGCGGGCCTGGGCACCCTGCTCTTCGACCTGCTCACCCCGGCCGAGGAGGTCAGCCGGGCGAACGTCTTCGACATCGAAACCCTCGCCCGGCGGCTGACGGACGCCACCGTCTGGCTGCGGCGCCGCCGGCCCCTGCCCGTCGGCTACTTCGGAGCAAGCACCGGAGCCGCGGCGGCGCTGTGGGCCGCCGCGGCAGCCGATGCCGAGGTGGGCGCCGTGGTCTCCCGCGGCGGCCGCCCCGACCTCGCCGGGCCCCTGCTCGTCGGCGTACGCGCCCCCACGCTGCTCATCGTGGGCGGCCGCGACACGACGGTGCTCGACCTCAACCGGCAGGCCCAGGCACAGCTGCGCTGCGAGAACCGCCTCGACGTCGTGCCCGGCGCCACGCACCTCTTCGAGGAGCCGGGCGCCCTGGAGGAGGTCGCCGGCCTCGCCCGCGACTGGTTCACCCGGTACCTGGAGGTTCCGGAGCGGTAGCAGGGCCGGCCCGGGGCCCGGGCAGGTGCTCCACGCCCACCGGCTCGAAGGTGACCCGGGTCAGGGATCCGTCGTCGGCCCACCGCACTTCGATGCCGTCGGTCTGCGCCCGCACGTGGGCGACCGCCTCCGCCAGGGGGGCCGGATCGGGGTCCGCCGTGAGGAGGGCCAGCGACGCGTACAGGCCCGGTCCCGCCGCGCGCGGGCCTGTTTCAGGGCCCGTGCCCGGCGCCCCGCCCGTCAGCCGCGGAACGAGGGCCCACGGGGTGAAGGCCGTGCCCGCGGGTGCCCGGACCTCGTCCTGGGTCTGCCATCCGTGCAGCGGGTGCAGTGCGGAGCGGACCGCGTCCCCGGGGCCGGCGGCCCAGCCGGTCTGTTCCACCCGGGCCTGCTCCGGAGCCCCCTGGACCCGGTGGACCCGCAGTTCGTGGCGGCCCCGGGCCACGGTGACGCTGTCCACCCGCAGGCCCGGCACGAGGGGCGTCCCGCCCGGGAAGACGGGCCGGTGCCAGGAGGCGGCCCAGCCCCACCCGTCGCCGTGCCCGGCTCCGAGCGGGTGGATGCGGCGCCGGGCACTGCGGACGCCGGCGACGACCACGGCGAGGTGGTTGTCCGGGCTGTTGCCGTACGCGGTGGGCCCGGTGCGCGTGGAATAGGCGTGGCGGGCGTAGAGCGGGTCCTCGTGCGCCGCCGATTCCGCCTCGTGCGGGCCGACGTGGTCGCTGCCGTGGTTGTGCAGGCGTACGAGCCCGTCGGCGCGGGTGGACTGGACGAGCAGGCACGGCGCGGGCAGGGCGAGCACCCGGTCCCGGCGCTCGCAGGGAGCCGCCTGCTCGGTCGCGGTCCACAGCGGATCCGCCGCGGGGGCGAGCAGACAGACGAAGGCCTTGGACGCCCAGTACGGCGAGGCCGGTCCGGAGTAGCGCTGCAGGGTCGCCGCGTGCGCGCCGTGCCAGCCCAGGCCGAGCAGCCCCGCGTCGTCGACCGCTCCCCGGTCCAGGAAGTAGCGCAGTGAGCCGCTCAGCAGCCTGCGCGAGGTGCCCCGGGACAGCGGGGTGTGCCCGGTCACGGCGCCGAGGCCGACGGCGGCCGCGGCGGCGAAGCGGTAGGTCAGGGAGCGCCCGAAGTACATCGGGGCACCGTCGGCTCCGAAGAGCAGGCTGTGGCTGCCGAGGTGCTCGCGCAGCCGGGAGCCGTGCGGCTGGTCCCGGTCGGCCGCAGTGCCTTCCGCCTCCGCGAGGTGGGCGTCGAGCACGGGGTACAGGTGCAGCGCCCAGCCGTTGTAGTGGTCGAAGGCGCGGCCGTCGCCGTCGGCGTACCAGCCCTGGCCGCGGTACCACTGCTCGAGGAGGTCGAGGCCGCGGCGGCGGGCCCGGTCCGTCTCCGCGTCCCCGCGCCCCACCGACTCCAGGAATCCGGCCACGGTGAAGGGGAACAGGTACCAGTTGTTCGGGGCGGGCACGTGGCGCAGCGCGCCGCGCAGCCACTGCTCGGCCCGGTCCTGCGCGGGGCCGTCCAGCCGGTCCCACAGCCAGGGCCGGGTCAGCCGCAACCCGAGGGCCACGGAGGCGGATTCGACCATCGGCTGGCCGTGGACGTGCAGGTCGCGGATGAGCGGCCAGGATTCGGCGTCGTCGCGGCCGGGTGTGCGGGTGCCGGCCGTGAGCCCTTGCGCGTAGCGGTCCAGCCAGCCGTGCGGGTCCTTCCCGCCGCCGCCCGCGATGCGGAAGGCGGCGGCGAGGAAGGTGCGTGCGTAGCCCTCGAGTCCGTCGGAGCGGACCCCGGAGGCGGAGGGCGGTCCCGGCAGGTCGAGCAGGGCTCCGCCGGGAGTGGCCCACCGCCAGGCGGCGCACAGCAGTGCGTCCGCGACCGCCTCCCAGTGGTCCCGCGTGTAGCCGGTGTAGGGGCTGAACTCACGGTTTTCGGCGGGGAGTCCGGAGAGGGCCATGCGAGCATGCTGTCCGCGTCACCGCCCGGGGGTCAACCGGCGGGCCCGCCGCCGGGGTTCAGGCGCAGGACGTGAAGGTCGGGCTGGTGTTCGCGATGTAGAGGGTCGCGCCGCCGCTCGGGTCGTCCTTGACCGGGACGGTGATGGTGTCGTCGGCCTTCCAGGGGAACCCTTGTGCGTCGAAGGTCCAGCTGCCGGTCACCTTCCTCGCGAGCACGGAGAGGGTCACCCAGCCGTACTGCTGGGCGGGGACGGACACCTGGATGGCGTCGCCGACGCTCGTCGAACCGCTCCACACGTTCTCGAACGAGAGCGAGGTGCCGACCGTCACCTGCAGGGCGGGGGCTGCGCCGCCGCTGAGCTGCGAGGACAGCTCCGTCCCGATGCTGCTCTGCCAGCCGGTGGTCTTGGTGACGGAGAAGGACTGGCTGACCGGGGAAGCGGAGTTGTTGTACCAGACGGCGGAGGCGCAGACCTTCGGCAGCGGCGCCGCGGGGGCCTCGTTCTTCACGGCCCAGGAGCAGCTGGAGGGGTCCTTCTGGCAGGCCTTGGCGCCGTGGTCGACGGCCAGGTTGAAGGCGGCGGTGGAGTTGGTGGTCCAGCGCTGGTTCGCCCCGGCGTGGCAGCGGGACTGCCCGGTCCACGCGTCGTCGTACTGGGCGCCGGCGATGAGGTCGAGGCAGGAGTTGTCACTGGCGTTGCGGATCATGAATGCGGTGGTGGAGCCCGCCACCGGCTGGAGGTACCACTTCTGGCTCTTCTGCCCGCGGCAGGTCTGCTGCCGCAGCGCCGGCCAGCTGAGGTCGATGCACTTGCCGGTGGTGCCGTTGACGATGGCGAAGCTGAAGTCGGCCGGGTCGACGGCCAGGTTCCAGGACTGGTGGTGGCCGGGTGCGGAGTTGGTGACGATGTACGCGCCGTCGTCGCGCGAGCCGTTCTGTACGTCGAGGCGGCGGCCGTTGCTGACGGAGGTGAAGGAGAGGCACTGGAGCGCGGAGCCGCACTGCTGGTCCGCCGTGTCGGCCGCAGGAGCCGCGTGCGCCGTGGCCGCCGCGAGCGGGGAGGCCATGATGCCCAGGGCGACGCAGCACGTCGCCAGGGCGGCGGCGAGTAAGCGCAGCCAGGAAGTGGTGCGTTCCGGCGTGGCGGCCGGGTGTGGGGTCATGGGTCGGGCCCTTCTTCCGTTCGGTCGCGTGGAGGTGTGACGCCGGTGCGGTGGGGTCTCAGGCGGCGGGAGCGGCGGCGAACGCCGTCTGCGGACGCGGACCCGCTCGGCGAGGTCCTGGCTCCAGCTTGGCCCAGCCACCCAGCTGATTTGGAGTCTAGTTCTAGAAAATTTCTCGGCTTTCTATGGCCGGAACCGACTCGGCCCCGGGGCGGGAACTCCCCCGCCGCCGCTCGCGCGCCCGGCCTCCCGCGCGTGGACGACGCCGGCGGAGGCCGCCCTTCCACCCCGCGGGGCCCCGGGCGCATTCCCCGGCCGGGACGGGGCAGAAGCCGGTTGCGAGAATCGGAGGCACGTCATGATCATCCTCGGAGTCATCCTGCTGGTCATCGGCTACATCGCCGGTATTTCCATCCTGTGGACGCTCGGGATCATCCTCGTCGTGATCGGCGCCATCCTGTGGATCCTCGGGTCGGTCGGGCACGCGGTGGGCGGACGCAACCACTACTGGTGAGTAGGTCGCTGCGGTCGTAGCTCGGGGCCGGCCCTGCCTCAGGACGGCGGAGCGGCCGCCCCGGCGCGCCCGAGGAGTTCAGCCAGGCCCCGGCGGGTGGCGGCCAGGACGACGCGGTCCTCGGGCTTGAGGACGTAACCGGGGTGCGGCTGCCACGCCAGCCCCGGGCCCGGAACCGTTCCCTCGCGCGGGGCGGAGGCCAGGTCGGGGCGGCGGTCCGCGGGCGAGGCGGTGTCCAGGGCGACGACCCGCCAGGCACCGGGGCGGAAACACTCGGTGACGGTCAGGCCCTCGAGCTGCGGGTGGCCCGCGACGTCGACGGCGGCGAAGAGCAGCACCCTGCGCTCCACCGCCATGGCCCCGAGGATCTGCCGGCCCATCATCGCCCCGGCGAAGGCGGGGGCGGCGAGGTGGGTGACGCTCCGGCTGCGCGTGAGCGCGCCGGGGTGCGCGGCGCGCAGGGTGCGGTAGACGGCGGTCGCGAAGTCGTCCTCGTACAGGCGCATCACGACGCGGAGGTCGGGTTTCACCCCGCGTGCGTACAGGGCGGCTTCGAGGTTGGTCGTGTCGGAGCTGGTCAGGGCGAGCAGGGCGTGCGCCCGGTGGATGCGGGCGGCTTCGAGCACGCCCTCGTCGGTGACGTCGCCGACGACCACGGGCACCCTCAGGCGGCGGGCGAGCGCCAGTCCGCGGGCCCGGGGGTCGGACTCCACGCAGACCACGGGGATCTCCAGCTCCCGCAGCCGCGCCAGCACCCGCGTACCGATCTTGCCCAGGCCGAGGAGCACCACGTGCCCGGACTGCCCGCGGGGCGGGCGGCGCAGCACCGTGGCCGCGCGGAAGGCTCCCAGCGCTTCGAGCGCGGCCGCCACCAGGACCGGCAGCAGCAGGAGACCGACGAATCCGGACAGGATCTGGAGAACCTGCCGCTGCGTCGGCGCGCCGACCGCCGGGTCGTTGATCGCGAAGATGTCGAGCAGGGTGACGTACACCGCGTGCAGAGGGTGGTCGCCGGTGGTCAGCCACGAGGCCACGGCGAGCGCGGTCACGGCGGCCGTGATGCCGGCCAGCGACCAGCGCAGCCTCCGGGAGAAGAGCGAGGCCACCGGCAGTGCGGCGGCGCTCAGCCGCGGTACTGCCGCCTGCGCGGGGCCCGCGTGGGTCACCGTCTCCAGGGCCACCGTGCCCCGCCCCGTCGCGGCGGCCACCGCACGGTCGTCCGGCAGGAGTTGGAGCCCGCGCTCGCCGCCGAGCACGGAACTGTCGCTGCCGGCCGGGTCGGTGGCCGTCGCGGACAGCAGCGCAAGGGTGCACAGTCCGGGATCGGCCGTCTCACCAGGCCCCGGAGGCGTGCGCTCCACCGCCCGCAGCAGCAGGCCGTCCGCCTGGACCACCTTGCTCGTGCCGGCGACCGCGCTCGCGGCCAGCGCGGGCGCGGCCGTGTCGGCGTCGGACAGCACGGTCGTGGCGGAGTCGCGGTCGCGCGGATCGATCCCCGGTTCGGCGACGATCGCCGCCTGGTCCAGGAGGTCTTCCAGATGCTGGCCGAGCTTGCGGTTGTAGAGCCGGATCACCAGCCGCAGCCTGGGGTTGAGCCGCCGGGCCACCAGGGCAGCCCGTACGTTGCGGTCGTCGTCCTCGTACACGAGCGCGAGCGCGGCGGCTCCGGCCACCACGGTGGCCAGGACCTCCTCGTCCGGCTCCGCGGCCGCCACGATGCGCGGCTCGTCCGGCGGCGGCCCCTCCCCCTCTGGTGCGCGGGAGGCCCTGGCCGGGGGGATGCGCCCCCAGCGCCCGCGCCGAGCCGGCGGGCCCACCGCGAGCGGCGGCTCGCTCGCGGGCGGCACGACCAGCGTGACGCGCTCGCCGTACACCTCGCCGAGTTCGGCCGCCAGCCTGCGGGCCAGCCCGTCGTCACCGCACACCACCATCCGGCCTGTGGCGCCCGGGACTTGACGTACCGCTTGCGGAATCTGCACGGCCCCAGCATGCCCTGCGGCCCCGACAGCGGCCCCCGGGCGGCGGCTACTGGGCGAAGGCGGCCCGCAGTGCGTCGCGGTGTGCGGCGAGCCAGGTCCTGAAGTCCTGTAGATCGGGGTTGAGTTCGCGGACCGCGGTGAGATCGCGGGCCGCCGTGAAGCGGTCCGCGCACTCGGCGTAGTACTGGAACATGTTCCCCGCCTCGTCGGCGCCCGGGAAGCCCAGTGCACGGAAGGCGTCCGGGTCCAGGGGCCGGGATCGCACCGTCTCGCCGATCGTCTCGGTGAGGGCCGCGGCCATGTCGGAGAGCGTGAGGTGCTCACCGGCGATGCTGACGGTGGCGGCGATGAGATCGGTGTCGCGCTTGAAGACGGCCAGGGCGGTCTTGCCCACGTCCGCCACGGCGATGCCCGAGAGCCTCCTGTCCCCCATCGGGAACACCAGCTCGAGGACGCCGTCCGCGCCGCGCTGCGGGGTGAAGGTGGTGAGCAGGTTGTCCCAGAAGAACGTGGTCCGCAGGAAGGTCGTGGGGACGCCCTCCTCGGTGAAGTAGCGGTCCGCCTCCGCCTTTCCGTCGAAGTGCGGCACCTTGTACTTCTCCTGGAGCGTGGGCATCCGCGGGTCCTCCAGCGGGATGCAGTCACGCGTGTCCTCCAGCGTGGACCAGATCGCGTGCTGGATGCCGGCGTGGGAGGCGGCGCGGGCGACCGCCAGCGCCTGGGTCTTCTCGCGCTCGGCGGACATGTGCTCCCAGAAGTCGGTGACCACGAAGGTCCCGTACGCGTGCTCGAAGGCGGGCGCCAGGCTCGCCTCGTCGTCCATGTCGGCCTGCACCACCTCCGCTCCGAGCGCGCTCAGTTCCCGGGCCTTCGGGGAATCCGCGTGGCGGGTCACGGCGCGGACCGTGAAGCCGCCCTCCGGGTCCGCCAGGATCGCCCGCGCCAGGCCGCCGCCCTGCGCGCCGGTGGCACCGAACACTGTGATGGTCTTCTTCTCGCCCATACCCTCCTTCTTCGCACACTCTCCGCGTCCGGGCCCTCACGCCACGCCACGGAGCCGCGCTTCAGCGGCCCGGCGTCAGCGGTACGTCGGGCATGGGATACGACGTGCCGGAGTCCATCAGGGCGCACATCGGGCTGTCGTCGGGGCCGTCCGGGCAGGAGAGGTCGATGGCGAAGGAGTGGGGCGGATCGCCCGGCAGCTCGGCCGTCAGCACGGTGCGGGCAGCCCGGGGGGCGCGGCCCATGGCGACGGTCCTGCCGTCGACGAGGACCTCCACCGGCCGGCGCGGGCCCTCGTACAGCACGCTGATCGAGTGACCGTTCCGATCCAGATGGAAGCGGTGCCGGATGGTCATCGCGCACTCCCGTAACGACGCGTCCCCCCTCGCTTGCATCGTACGGCGCAACACCGACGGGCGGTGCGTAACCCTTCCCGCGGCGGATCGTTTCTCCGTACGTCGCAGATACACACCCGCGTCCCCCGCGGTGTCCGCGGCCCAGGGCCCGGGGAGATCCATCACTCCCCGGGCCCTCGGTCACGCCGCCCTCACGGGTGCCGGCGGGTCCGCCTGCGCGGGCGGCCGGGAAGCGGCGCGCTCCACGGCCGCCCGTACGGTCGCGGCCACGCGGGCGCAGTCCGGGGCGCTGACGACGATCCGGGCGAAGCGGAACGGCGGCCGGAGGTCGCACTGGACGACCCCGTGGTGCCGGTGCCGGATCGCCACGAAGTCCACGCCCGTGGGGTGTTCCCACAGTCCCAGGCACAGCGCGCCGGGAATCAGGGTGCCCCTGGTCCGTACGCCGCGCAGGGGGCGCCACCAGTCCGCCGTGGCTTCCACGCCGGCCACCGCCGCCAGCGGAACGCGCACGTCCCCGTGGCGGGCCGTGATCCGCTCCCACCACGCCGTCCGGACCACCAGATCGTCTCCGTCGACAGCCAATCGCGCCATGTCGCACCCCGTCCGGCCTCAGGACTGCAGGACTGCCCCTCCCTCCACTATGGGCGCGTCCGGCCCGGCCGCGAGAGCACGGATCAGGCCGCGGGACATCAGGCCGCGGGACATCAGGCCGCGGAAAATACGGTGCCCCGGCCCGGCCGCGTTCCCTACACTCGCCACACGCGCTGCCGACGGATCGGCGCGCGCCTCATGCCGAGTGAAGAGAAGGGGAGCCGGGCCATGTGCGTTCACCGCACCGCAGACGCCTTCGCTGCCCCGTCCCGGTACGACGTGATCCCGGTGTCTCACGCCTGACGGTGCCGGCTGCGCGGCCGCCACCGTTGCCCGTGACGCATCCCCAGGTCCCCTCCCCCGCTCTGCCCGCCGTTGCCGCGCCCGTACGGGCCGCCGCCGGCCGGGCGCGGGGACGGGCTGCGCCGTCCGGGCCATCGCGCGCCCTCTTCCTCATCATGCGAAGCATTCGAAAGGCCTCGGGCCATGCGCATCCACACCGTCCGCAACCTCGGCATCCTCGCCCACGTCGACGCCGGCAAGACCACCATCACCGAACGCATCCTCTTCGCGACCGGTGCCATCCACAAACGGGGCGAGGTCCACGACGGCACGACCGTCACCGACTTCGACGCCCAGGAACGCGACCGCGGCATCACCATCTTCGCCGCGGCCGTCAGCTGCACCTGGGACGGCCACCGCGTCAACCTCATCGACACGCCCGGGCACGTCGACTTCTCCGACGAGGTCGAGCGCTCCCTGCGGGTGCTGGACGGGGCCGTCGCGGTGTTCGACGCGGTGGCCGGGGTCGAGCCGCAGAGCGAGTCGGTGTGGCGGCAGGCCGACCGGCACGGGGTGCCGCGGATCGCGTTCGTCAACAAGCTGGACCGGGCGGGCGCCGATCTCGACACGGCGGTCACCTCGATCCGCGAACGGCTGGGCGCCGTACCGCTGGTGGTCCAGCTGCCCATCGGCAGCGAGGACGCGTTCACCGGCGTCGTCGACCTGGTGGGCATGCGCGCGCTGGTCTGGCGCGCCGGCTGCGACACCTACGAGACGGGGCCGGTCCCCGAACCGCTGCGCGAGGAAGCCGGCCGACGCCGCCGGCTGCTCGAGGAGACGGTGGCCGAGCTCGACGCGGACGCGCTGGAGGAGTTCTGCGCGACGTCGGCCCTGAGCGGGGCGGCCCTGGCCCGCGCCCTGCGCCGGCTGACGCTGCGCGGGGACGGTGTCGTCGTGCTGTGCGGCTCGGCGTACAAGAACCGGGGTGTCGAGCCGCTGCTGGACGCGGTCCTGGCCTACCTGCCGTCGCCCGCCGACATGCCGCCGGTGCGCGGGACGGCTGACGGAGCGGAAGTGGAGCGTGCGCCCGACCCTGCGGAGCCGTTCGCGGCCCTCGCCTTCAAGGTGACGGCGACACCCACCGGACGGCTCACCCACCTGCGGGTCTACTCGGGCACGCTGCGCAAGGGCGAGTCCGTGCGGGACGCCGGTAGCGGCCGTACGGAGCGGGTGGGCAGGATCTTGCGGGTGCAGGCCGACCGGCACGAGGAACGGCAGGAGGCGGTGGCCGGTGACATCGTCGCCGTGATCGGGGTGAAGGCCGCCCGGGCCGGGACGACGCTGTGCGCGCCGCAGGCGCCGCTGGTCCTCGAACCGCCCTCGGTGGCCGATCCGGTGGTGTCGGTGGCCGTCGAGGCCCGTCGCGGCAGCGACACGGGACGGCTCGCGTCGGCCCTGGCCCGGCTCGCCGAGGAGGACCCGTCCCTGGTGGTCCGGTCCGACGCGGAGACCGGCCAGACCGTGCTGTCGGGGCTGGGTGAACTCCACCTGGAGGTCGCCGTGGAGAAGATCCGCAGCGGCCACGGGGTGGAGGTCGCCGTCGGGCGTCCGCAGGTCTCCTACCGGGAGACGGTCGTGCGCGGGGTGACCGGCCTGGTCTACCGGCACGTCAAACAGGACGGCGGTGCGGGGCAGTTCGCGCACGTCGTCATCGATGTGGAGCCTTTGGAGGAGGAGGTGACCGGCTTCGAGTTCCGTTCGACGGTCGTCGGCGGCCGGGTGCCGCAGGAGTACGCGCGGGCCGTGGAGGCCGGATGCCGGGACGCCCTCGCCGAGGGTCCCCTCGGCGGGTTCCCGGTGACCGGTCTGCGGGTCACGCTCACCGACGGCGCGACCCACTCCAAGGACTCCTCGGAGCTTGCGTTCCGCGCGGCGGGCCGGTTCGCGCTGCGCGAGGCGCTGCGCCGGAGCACGGTGGAGCTCCTGGAGCCGGTCGCGGAGGTCACCGTGACCGTCCCCGAGGACGCCGTGGGCGCGGTCCTGGGCGATCTCGCGGCCCGCCGCGGCCGGGTCTCGGGATCCACGTCCCGGTCCGGGACCGCGGTGGTCACGGCGGCCGTTCCGCTGGGCGAGCTCTTCGGCTACGCGTCGCGGCTGCGCGGCCGTACGCAGGGCCGCGGCACGTTCACCACGCGCCAGGCCGGGCTCGCGCCGGTCCCGTCCTCGGTCGCGGGGACCCTCCTGACCCGGTGACCGCCGGCCGGGACGCCCCGCTCCCGCAGCGCCCCGCCCCCCGGACACGGGGGGCGGGGCCTCGCCGGGACGGCCATGGCGCGGCACTAGGCTGCGGGTCCCGGGGTACCCCGGGGGGTCCCGGGGTCCCTGGGTCTTGGGGTTTCCACCACCACAGGCAAGGTGCGCACGTGTTCGAGTTCGAGTCGCCGCAGGAGAATCCGTATCCGGACAGCCACGTCCTCGGCGAGGGACCCGAACCGCACCCGCTGCTGCGGCCCGTGCTGCCCCTGCTGGGGCGCTGGCACGGCCGGGGCCGGGGCGAGTACCCGACCCTGGAACAGGAGTTCCGGTACGAGCAGGAGACCACCTTCAGCCACGACGGGCGCCCCTTCCTGCGGTACGAGGCACGCGCGTGGCTGATCGACGCCTCGGGCACCCCCGTGCGGCCGGCCGGCCGGGAGGCCGGGTGGTGGCGGGTGATGCCGGACGCGTCCCTGGAAGTCGTCCTCGCCCACCCGACCGGCATCGTCGAGACGTACGCCGGGCGGGTGTCCGGCACGGAGATCGAGATCGAGACCAAGGACGTGTCGCTGACGCCCTCGGCCAAGGAGGTCACCGCCACCCGGCGCCACTACGCGCTCCAGGGCGCGGAGATGACGGTCACCCACGACATGGCGGCGGTGGGGCAGCCGCTGCAGCACCACCTCACGACCCGGCTGCGGCGGCGCTCCTCCTGACCCCGCTCCGGATCGCGGCGGGACCGCCAAGGGCTCGCGGTCGGCCGCTACGGGATCGCCGTCGGGCCGCTACGGAATCGCCGCTGGGCTGCCACGGGATCACCCGGGTGCCCGGCAGGTCCCGGCCGGGGCCGGGCCCCCGCTCTCGCATAGTCGTGGTACGCCGTGGCGGCCACGGCGGGGTGCCGGAGGGAGAAACCGTGGTGGATACGGGACGACGCGCCGCGATGTGCGCGCTGTTGGCCGCGGGGCTCGCCCCGGGTGCGACCGCGGCGGCGGCCACGCCGGGGCCGCGGGCGTTCGGACCGGCCGCGCCGGCCTCTCCGCAGGGCCCCCGGCCGCCGGCCGACCTGCTCGGGGGCGAGATCCGCCGGCTGCCCACGTCCCGCAAGGAGGTGGCGCTCACCTTCAACGCCGCGTGGGACGAGAGCGGGGTGGACACGGTGCTGGGCGAACTGCGCCGCCGCAAGGTGCCCGCCACGTTCTTTCCGACGGGCGAGTACGCCGACGCCCACCCCGCGGCCGTGCGGGCCATGGGCGCGGCGCATGGCCTGGGCAACCACTCGTACAGCCACCCCTACTTCGAGGACCTCAGCACCGAGGAGCGGGCCGACGAGGTGCGCCGCGCCGACGCGGCGATCCGCAGGGCGGCCGGGACCGAGCCGCTGCCGTTCTTCCGGTTCCCCTACAGCGCCACGAGCGAGGACGCGATCGCCGACGTGAACGACCTCGGCTACGCGGCGATCGAGTTCACCACCGACACCAACGGCTATCTCGGCCCCGCGGGCGGCATGACCGTCGACGAGGCGGTCGAGCGCGCCGTCGACGCGCTCGCTCCCGGCGCGATCATCCAGATGCACGTGGGCAGCACCGGGGACGGCACCGTCCTCGACGCCCAGGCCCTCCCCCGGATCATCGACGCGGCCCAGGGCGCCGGATACGAGGTCGTCGACCTCCGCCGCTTCCTCGCCCAGGAGCCGGAAAATGGGGATGCAGGCAGGTCAGCGGGTACGTAGGGTCGGTGCACGTGGAACCACTCACCGAGAAACAGATCCGTTCGTCCTTCGTGAACTGCACCAAGGGCGAAGCAGCGCGGCTGCGGCTGCCGCTCGACTTCGCCGAACTGCCCTGGGAAGACCTGGACTTCCTGGGGTGGGTGGATCCGGGGGCGCCGCTGCGGGCCCATCTCGTGCTGCCGCGGCCGCAGGGTCCGGTGGGGATCTCGCTGCGCGTGCCCTCGGTGGGCCGCACCAGTGCGGTGAAGTCCAGCCTGTGCCAGATCTGCCTGACCGGTCACGCGTCGTCCGGGGTCACCCTGCTCGCCGCCCCCTTGGCGGGCGCCCGCGGCCGCGAGGGCAACACGGTCGGCATCTACGTCTGCGCGGACCTCGCCTGTCCCCTGTACGTGCGGGGCAAGCGCCAGCCGAAACTGCGCGCGGGGCGGTACGAGGAGTCCCTGACGCTGGACGAGCGCCTCGCGCGCATGTCGGGCAACCTGGAGGCCTTCGCGACCAGGGTCGCGGCGGCGTGACCGGTCCCGGACCCCCGCCGCGCCTGCGGCGGCGGCCCGGGCGGGCGTCACTCCCCCCGCGCAGGCGCCTGCTCCTCTTCCTGCGTCTGCTCCTGCTCCTGCTGCGCCGCCTGGGCGCGTCTGGCGACCACCGCGGCGGCCGCGAGCGCGCTGCCCGCGAAGGCCAGCGCGACCATCCACGGCTGGTCGAAGCGGTGCCGGGTAGCGTGGTCCACCGACAGCCGGCCCGCTCCGGCGAGGCCCACGGCGGCCGCGGTGAACCCGAGGAAGGCCGGGTACTCGAATCCGCCGCCCTGGTTGAAGAACCCGGCGGGCGCGTGCACGGACACGGCTCCCGCCATGGCCCCCGCCGCCGCGGCGCCGGCAGCCGGCGTGGCCAGGCCGAGGACGAGCAGGGCCCCGCCCCCGGCCTCCCCCAGACCGGCGGCGATCGCGCTCGGGCGCCCGGGCCGGAACCCCATGTGCTCCATCGCGGCCGCCGTACCCGCCAGGCCCCCGCCGCCGAACCAGCCGAAGAGCTTCTGCGTCCCGTGCGCCATCAACACCGCGCCCGTACCGGCCCGCAGTGCCAGCAGGGCCAGGTCACGGCGGTTCATGTAGCTCATCGGGTCTCCTCACGCAGCGGATGCGGTACGCACCATCCGTATCCGCTGCGGCACCACCGCCCACACATATGCCCGCAGATCCTCCATACGGGCGGACTGACCGGGGGAAGGGACGTCATGCACTTCGAGCAGGTCTTCACGTACGCGTGGGAGCACGTCACGGGAGAGGGATCCAGCGTCCTGTCCGTGGCCTGCGAGCCGGACGGGGCGGGCCGGCCGCCGCGCTGGCTGCTGCTGGCGGGGCAGCCCGGTTTCAGCGAACTGCTGGCCTTCGACGGCGCCGCGCACGCGCGGGAGTTCGCCCGGGCGGTTCTCGAACTGCCGCTGACGGCACGGTTCCACGAGCGGGACATCGAACTGCACGAGACGGGCCCGCGGGAGGAACGCCAAGCCACCCTGACGGTGGGCCGGGACCCGGGCGACGCCCTGCGCGCCTACTTCGCGTACCAGTCGTACTACGTCTTCCCCGGTCGCGACGGCCGGGCGGACGTCGCCGCCCTCGGTCTGCAGGTGGTGTGCGACGACGTCGACGTGCCCCGGGCCCAGGCCGAGGCGCGGGTCCTGCTCGCGGTACTGGACGCGGCCGACCCGCCTAACATGTGCACATGAGCGCAAGCGCGCACCTGGCAGGTGCACAGGATTCGCAGCAGCAAGGCGAGCGGATCGCCGTCGCCGTGTCCGTGCTGGCGCTGCTCGCGGATGCCACCCGCCTGGCACTGCTGGACGAGCTCGGGCGGGGCGAGGCCGATGTCAGTACGCTCACCGAGGCCTGCGGGGCCGCCCGGCCCTCCGTCAGCCAGCACCTCGCCAAGCTCCGCCTCGCCGGGCTGGTCACCAGCCGCAAGGACGGGCGCCGCGTGGTCTACGCCCTGCGCCACGGGCACCTGCGCCGCCTGGTGGACGAGGCCCTGAGCGTCGCCGACCACCAGCTGCGCTCCCTGCCGCCGCACGACTGACCGCCCGCCACCGGCCCCGGACCGCCGATGGACCGCCGACCTTTCATGTGCACAGGTGCGCACATGATGGATATCGTGGTGGGGTGCTGTCCGTCCTGCGCAACCGCACCTACCGCCGCCTGTTCGCGGCCCAGGCCGTCGCCCTGGTCGGCACGGGCCTCGCGACCGTCGCGCTCAGCCTGCTGGCCTACGACATGGCCGGGGACGACGCCTCGGCCGTACTGGGCACGGCCCTGGCGATCAAGATGATCGCCTACGTCGGCATCGCGCCCCTGGCCGGGGCGCTCGCCGGCCGGCTCCCCCGGCGCGCCCTCCTGGCGGCGATGGACCTCATCCGCGCCGCTGTCGCCCTGGTCCTGCCGTTCGTCACCGAAATCTGGCAGGTCCATCTCCTGATCTTCCTGCTCCAGGCGGCGTCGGCCACGTTCACCCCCGTCTTCCAGGCGACCGTCCCCGAAGTACTGCCCGCCGAACGCGACTACACCCGCGCCCTGTCGATGTCCCGGCTGGCCTACGACCTCGAGAGCCTGTTCAGCCCCGCGCTGGCCGCCGCCCTGCTGACGCTGGTCTCCTACGACCGGCTCTTCACCGGCACGTCCCTCGGATTCCTCGCCTCCGCCGTCCTCGTCGCCGCCACCGCGCTGCCGCGGCCCGCGCCCGCCCCGCACGGCGGCGGCGTGTACGCCAAGGCCGTCTTCGGGACCCGGCTGTTCTGGGCGACGCCCCGTCTGCGGGCCCTGCTCGCCCTCGACCTCGCCGTCGCCGCCGCCGGATCCCTGATCTTCGTGGACACGGTCGTCCTGGTCCGGGACCACTTCGGGCGCTCCGCGGGCGCCGTCTCCGTGGCCCTCGGCGCGTACGGGGCGGGCTCCGTGCTGACCGCGCTGCTGCTGCCGCGGCTGCTGGGCCGGCGTACCGACCGCGCCGTGATGCTCCCGGCCGCCTTCGCCCTTCCGGTGGTCCTGGCCGCCGTCGCCGTCCTCACCGCGAGGGCGCCGGACACCTGGTCCTGGTGTGCGGTGCTGGCCGGGTGGGCGGCGATCGGCGCCGCCTCCTGCGCCGTCCTGACCCCCGGCGGGCGGGTCGTGCGCCGCTCCACCGCGGACCCGGACCTGCCCTCCGCGTTCGCCGCGCGGTTCTCCCTGTCGCACGGCTGCTGGCTGCTCACCTACCCCGTGGCGGGCTGGCTGGCCGCCGGGGCCGGGCTGCCGGTGACCGCGCTGGTGCTGGGCGCCGTGTCCCTGGCCGCCACCGCGGCGGCCGCCGTCGTCTGGCCCGCCCGCGACCCGTCCCGCCTCGAACACGTCCATCCCGACCTGCCCCCGGGCCACCCGCACCTCGCCGACGCGCACCCCGCGGCGGGCGGCTGGCGGCACGGGCACCACTACGTCATCGACCGGCACCACCACCGGTGGCCGGACGCCGGCCTCACAGGGGCTTCGCGCGGGCGATGACCAGGGCGACGTCGTCGTGGTCGTCCGGTCGGCGCAGGGTGTCCAGGAGCCGGTCGCAGGTCTCCTCCAGCGGGCGGCTGGTGTCGGCGAGCAGCTCCAGCAGGAGGCCGAGGCGTTCGTCGATGGGCTGGTCCCGGGTCTCGACCAGCCCGTCCGTGTACAGGACCAGCTGGTCTCCGGGCTCCATGCGCACGGCGGTGACCTCGAAGGGGACGCCGCCGACGCCCAGCGGGGTGCCGGTGGGCAGGTCGAGGAGCCGGGGGGCCCGGCCGGCGCTGATGAGGACCGGGGGCAGGTGCCCGGCGACGGCGATGCGGCATTGCGCGCGGTGCGGGTCGTAGACGGCGTAGACGCAGGTGGCGATGGTCTCCTCGAGGGCACTGGTGGTGCGGTCCAGCTGCTCGAGGACACGGGTCGGGTCGAGGGACAGTTCGGCGAGGGTGCGGGTGGCGGTGCGCAGTTGCCCCATGCCGGCCGCGGCGTTGATGCCGCTGCCCATGACGTCCCCGACGACGAGGACTGTGGTGTCGTCCGGCTGGGCGATGGCGTCGAACCAGTCCCCGCCGATCTCGCTGGTGGCCGCGGCGGGCCGGTACCGGTAGGCGACCTCCAGACCGGGGGTGGGCGGCGGGTGGTGCGGGAGGAGGTGGTGCTGGAGGGCGAGGGCGGTGTGGTGTGCGTTGCGGTACCAGCGGGCGTTGTCGATGCACACGGCGGCCCGGGCCGCCAGTTCGCCGGCCAGGATGATGTCGTCGTCGTTGAAGGGCCGCGGATTGCGGGTGCGCTTGAGGTCGAGAGCACCGAGGACCTCGCCGCGGGCGATGAGTGGCACGGCCAGGTACGAGCGCAGCCCGGCCCGGGCCAGCAGGGCGGCCGCGTCGTCGTTGCGGGCGATGCGCGAGATGTCGCGGGCCTGGACGTGGGCGACCAGGACCGGGTGGCCGGTGGTCACCGACCGGGTGACCAGCCGGTCCGCCTCGTACCGGGCGATGTCGCCCGGCGGGTCGGCGGCGCGGACGGCCTCACTGGGGTAGGAGGACGCCACGGCCAGGGCCCGGAAGACGGCCGGCTCGTGGGCGGACGACTTGAGGCTGGGGCGGCCTTCGAGGACGGAGTCGAGGATGTCGACGGCGGCGATGTCGGCGAGCTCGGGTACGACCACGTCGGCGAGCTCGCGGGCGGTCTGCTCCAGGTCGAGGGTGGTGCCGATGCGGACGGTGGCGTCCGCGATCAGGGAGAGGCGGCGGCGGCTGTGCGCGATCTCCTTGGCCGCCTGGTGACTCTGGGTGACGTCCACCACGGAGGTCGCGAGGCCCAGGACCCGTCCGGTGGCGTCCTCCAGCCGGTAGTACGAGACCGACCAGGCGTGTTCGTGGTGCTGATCGCCTTGCGTGTGCCCCGCGGTGAACTGCTCGACCAGCGGGGTCCCCGTGGCCAGCACCTGGCGCATCGCCGACTCGACGGCTCCCGCGTCGTCGAGGAAGGACAGCGCCTCGCGGACGCTGCGTCCGATGTGCTCGGCGGCGGGCAGCCCGTTGATGCGCTCCAGCGAGGGATTGACCAGGACGTAGCGCAGGTCGGTGTCCAGGACCGCCAGCCCGATCGGGGACTGGGCGACCAGCCGGGCGGAGAGGGCGAGGTCCCGCTCCAGCCGGCGCAGGCGGGTACGGTCCGTCGCTATGCCGAGGGCGTACAGGTCCCCGTGTTCGTCGAGCAGCCGCATGTTGCGGAACTCGACCAGGCGGGTGCTGCCGTCCTTGTGCCGTACGGGGAAGGCCCCGGCCCAGTCCCCGGCTCCGCCCATCACCCGCGCGAACAGTTCCAGGACCAGGTCCACGTGCTCCTTCGACGCCATCAGCCGTGCGGCGGGCCGCCCGAGGGCCTCCTTCGCCGTCCAGCCGAACAGCTGCTCCGCCTGGGGGCTCCACAGGGCGACCCGCCCCTGCGCGTCCAGGACGACTGCGGCGACGTTCAGGACGTCGAGCAGCCCGCTCGGCGGGGACACCCCGGGAGCGGCGCGCCCGGCCGTGTCCGCGCGGCCTCCCCCGAAGGCTTCGGTCGCATCCATCCAAGGCGCTCCCTTCCGGCGCGGCTCACTTCATCCTCCCCCCAAACCGGTCCGCCAGCCCGTCTGCCGCCCGCCTCCCGCGGTCCGGCGCGGGCGCGGCCTACGCTCGGTCCATGGCATTGGAGTGGGAGCAGACGGTCGTGGACGCCCGGGATCCGGCCGCCCTGGGCAGCTGGTGGGCGCAGGCGCTGGGCTGGGTGGTGGTGAACGGTTCACCGCAGGAGTACGAGATCCGCCCGTCGCCCGAACGGCTGCCCGGGCTGCTCTTCGTACCGGTGGCGGATCCCAAGGTCGCGAAGAACCGCCTGCACCTGGACTTCCGCCCCGCCGACCAGGCGGCGGAGGTCGCACGCCTGCTCGCCCACGGTGCGCGCCGGGCCGACATCGGGCAGGGCGGAGACGTGACGTGGGTGGTGCTCGCCGATCCCGAGGACAACGAGTTCTGCGTGCTGGGCTCCCGGTAGGGAGCCCGGCTCAGCAGGTTCCGGTGCCGGGCACCGCGTCCCTCACCGCCCCGTGGGCTCCGTCAGAGCCGCCAGCACCCGGTCGGGGGTGAGGGGCAGGTCACGCAGGCGGCGGCCGGTGGCGTGGCACACGGCGTTGCCGATCGCGGCCGCCGTGCCGACGATGCCGATCTCGCCGATGCCCTTGCTGCCCATCGGGTTGAGGTGCTCGTCCTGCTCGTCGATCCATGCGACCTCGATCGCGGGCACGTCGGCGTGGACCGGCACGTGGTAGGCCGCCAGGTCGTTCTCGGCGAAGCCGCCGTGGACGGGGTCGACCGTGCTGTGTTCGGTCAGCGCCATGCCGAGGCCCATCACCATCCCTCCGGTGAACTGGGAGCGGGCGGTCGCCGGGTTCAGGATGCGCCCGGCCGCGAAGACGCCCAGCAGGCGGCTGGTGCGCACTTCCCCGGTGACCGTGTCGACACGGACCTCGGCGAAGTGGGCGCCGAACGCGTGCCGGGCGTACGGGGACCCGCGCCGGACCGCCTCCGTGGTGTCGGCCGAGGCCGAGAGCCCCTCTGCGGGCAGGTCGCCCCGGTGGCCGGACAGGCGGGCGGCCAGGGCGGTGCAGGCCTCGTGCACGGCCCAGCCCCAGGAGGCGGTTCCGCAGGATCCGCCGGCGAGGGCGGCCTGGGGCAGGGCGGTGCTGCCGATGGCCACGGTCACCGAGTCCAGGGGGACCGCCAGGGCGTCGGCGGCCACCTGGGCGAGGACGGTTCGGGCGCCGGTCCCGATGTCGGTGGCGTTGATCTCGACGTGATGGCCGCCGTCGGGCCGGGCGTGCGCCCGGGCACTCGAGGGCGCGATCCACACGGGGTACGTGGCCGCGGCCATGCCCACGCCGTGCAGGAACGGTCCGTCCCTGCGCGGGGTGCGGGCCGCCGTCCATCCGAAGCGGGCCGCGCCCTCCCGGAGGCACTCCACGAGGTGGCGGCTGCTGAAGGGCCGTCCGGTGTCGGGTTCGAGCGCGGGCTCGTTGCGGATGCGCAGCTCGACGGGGTCGAGTCCCAGCGCGTCGGCCAGTTCGTCCATGGCCGACTCCAGGGCGTACATGCCCGGCGCCTCGCCCGGGGCGCGCATCCAGGAGGGCGTGGGCACGTCCAGGGCGACGGCCCGGTGGAGCGTACGGCTGTCGGGTACGGCGTACATGACGCGGGCGGGGACGGCCGCCTGCTCGACGAACTCCCGGACGCGGGAGGTGTGCGTGGTGGCCTCGTGGACGAGCGCGGTGAGCGTGCCGTCGGAGCGGGCGCCCAGGCCGACCCGGTGCAGGGTCGGCGCGCGGTGCCCGATGACGGCGGGCATGTGGCGCCGCGGCAGGGCGAGCTGGACGGGACGTCCGAAGCGGCGGGCGGCCATGGCGGCCAGGACGACGTGCGGGCGCGGGGTGCCCTTGCAGCCGAAACCCCCGCCGACGTGCTCGCTGATGACGGTGATCCGGTCCTCGGGCAGGCCGAACAGCGAGGCCAGCACGGAGCGGACGGTGCCCGCGCCCTGGCTGGAGTCCCACACGGTCAGGTGCTCGCGCTCGGCGTCCCAGTCGGCGGTGGCGGCGTGCGGTTCCATCGGGTGGTTGTGCAGGGGCGGCACGGTGTAGGTGCTGTCGATGCGTACGGGTGCGGAGGCGAGGGCCGCGTCCGGATCGCCCCGTTCCCGGAGGGCCGGGTAGCCGCCGTTGACCTCCTCGGGCGTGTAGGCGTCGGGATGGTCGGTGCGCAGGGCTCCCTGGTGTTCCTTGGTCGCGTAGCCGATGCGCAGGGCTTCGGCGCCGGCCCTGGCCCCTTCCAGGGTTTCCGCGACGACGAGGGCCACGTACCAGCCGCGGTGCGGGACTTCGGCGTTCTGCAGCACCTGGAGCGTGGCGTCGTCCGAGGGGCCCAGGCGGGGCGCGTCGTCGGGGGTGAGGACGCCCAGTACGCCGGGGAGCGCGAGGCAGGGGCCGGTGTCCACGGCCGTGACGCGGCCGCGGGGCACGGCGGCGGGCACCGGCCAGGCGTGGACGCGGCCGTGCGGCCTGCGGTCGGTGGCGTAGCGGGCGGCGCCGGTCACCTTCTCGGGGCCCTCGGAGCGGACGGTGGAGGTGCCGAGCACGGGGGCGGGGCGGTGGGTGCGGTCGGGGGGCATTGCTGCTCCTACGGGGTGCGGGGCGGTCCGTCCTGCGCCTGTCGGGCGAGCGCGGCGAGTACGTCGCACGCGAGGTTGCGGGCGAGTGCGACCTTGTACGCGTTGTCGCGCAGGGGCCGGGCCTGGGCCAGTTCCGCCTCGACGGCCTCCCGCACGGCTTCGGCGGTCGGCTCGGCGCCGGTCAGCCGTGCCTCGGCCGTGGTGGCGCGCCAGGGCCGGTGGGCGAGGCCGCCGAAGGCCAGGGCGACGCGCCGTACGACGCGCCCGTCGGGGCCGGATTCGAGCACGGCGGCCACCGAGGCCAGCGCGAAGGCGTACGAGGCCCGCTCGCGGGCCTTGCGGTAGAGCGAGAGGGCGCCGGGAGCGGGGGGCACCAGGACCGCGGTGACGATCTCGCCGTGCTGCAGGACGGTGTCCTGCTCGGGCTGCTCGCCGGGCAGCCGGTGGAAGGAGGCGGCGGGTACGGTCCGGGTGCCCTGACCGCCGTACAGCTCGATGTCCGCGTCGAGGGCGACGAGGGCGACGGCCAGGTCCGAGGGGTGGGTGGCGATGCAGTGCGCGGAGTGGCCCAGTACGGCGTGGTCGCGGTGGACCGCGTCGCGCGCGGCGCAGCCGGAGCCCGGTTCGCGCTTGTTGCAGGCGGTGGAGACGTCCTGGAAGTAGGGGCAGCGGGTGCGCTGGAGCAGGTTGCCGCCGGTGGTGGCCACGTTGCGCAGCTGCGCCGATGCCCCTGCGAGCAGTGCCTGGGCGAGGACGGGGTGGCGGGCGCGGACGAGGGGGTGCGCGGCCGTGTCGCTGTTGCGGGCCGTGCCGCCGATGCGCAGGGTGCCGTCGGGCAGTTCCTCGATGCCGCTCAGGGGCAGCCGCGCGAGGTCGACGAGGGTGGCCGGGCGTTCGACGCCGAGCTTCATGAGGTCCACGAGGTTGGTTCCGCCCGCGAGGTAGCGCGAGCCCGGCCGTCCGGCGTGGGCGGCGGTCGCTTCCTGGAGGGTGGTGGCGCGCACGTAGGCGAAGGGTTTCACGCGGTCACGTCCAGTACGGCGTCGACGATGCGGGGATAGGCGCCGCAGCGGCAGAGGTTGCCGCTGAGCCGTTCCCGGATTTCGTCGGCGGTCAGCGGGACGGCGGCCGGCTCGGGGCGGGTGAGGGTTTCGGCGGGTGTGACCTGCGAGGGGTGGCCCGCGGCGGCCTCCTCGATCGCCGCGATGGCGGAGCAGAGCTGGCCCGGGGTGCAGAATCCGCACTGGAAGGCGTCCCGGTCGATGAAGGCCTGCTGGAGCGGGTGCGGGGCGCCGGACGGGTCGGCGAGCCCTTCCACCGTGGTGACGTGCGCGCCGTCCTGTGCGACGGCGAGCAGCAGGCAGGCGTTCACCCGGCGCCCGTCGAGGAGCACGGTGCAGGCGCCGCACTGGCCGTGGTCACAGCCCTTCTTCGCGCCGGTGAGGGCGAGGTGCTCGCGCAGGGCGTCGAGCAGGGTGACGCGGTGGTCGAGCGGCAGGACGTGTTCCGTGCCGTTGACGTGGAGCGTGACGGATGAGTCAGGGGGGCCGGTTCCACTCGCCACCGCCGGCTCCCTTCGACTGGGTGGACGTCGCCGTGATACGTCGACTATCCCGTCCGGGGCCCGGTGGGCGCCGTGCCACGCGCAGGGCCGCCTCCCCCGGGCGCCGATGTTCCATCGGTCGGCCCCGTCGGCCGCCGTCCGGGCGCATGGCCCGGGCGCACGGCTCGGGCGCATGACTCGGGCGCACGGCTCGGGCGCATGACTCGGGCGCACGGCTCGGGCGCATGACTCGGGCGTATGACCCGGGTCAATGCCTCGCGTGCATGCCTCGGGGGCGTCCCGGGTAGGCGCGGCCTACGGGGCGTGACCTGGCCACCTGGCTGCGACGGGGTCACGTCCCGGCTGACGGCTGCCCGAGTGCGGCCAGGAGCTCGCGCTCGCGGGCCGCACTGAGTCCGGCGCGGCGGGGGCGGTCCAGGCCCGCTTCGCGTTCCCAGTGCAGGGTGTCCGTCAGGAGCTCCCGCCGGGAGCGGTGGCGCAGGCGCGCCGCGCGGGCGGCTGCGCCGCTGCGCGCGCTGAAGCCGGCCCACTGCGGGTCGGCCATCCACATGGCGACAGACTCCGGGCCCATGAACTCGGCCACCCCCTGCCCGAGGAGCCAGTCCCGGCCGGCCGGCACCACCGGTCCGGTGTGCCCGCCGATCTCCCTGGAGAGGGCGAGCCACTCCCCGAAGGGAACCACCGGGCCGACCGCGTCGTACGTGCCCGTCGTCTTCTCCTGCGCGCAGTCGAGCAGCCACGCCGCGAGGTCGCGTACGTCGACCGTCTGGGTCGGGACGTCGGCGGGCTCCGGTACCAGCAGCGGCGCCAGCGGTTCCCGCGCCGCGCGGGCGACCCAGTACCCGGTGCGGCCGCTGTGGTCGCCGGGCCCGCCGATCAGCCCGGCCCGCGCGATGAGCAGCCGGTCGCCGAGCGCGGCCGTCGCGGCCTGTTCACACGCCACCTTGGCCTGCCCGTACTCCTCGCGGCCGAGCTCGTCGGCCTCGGCCGCCGGGTGCAGTTCGGCCGACTCGTCCCCGCCCGGGCGCGAGCTCGGGAGGTACGCGCTGACCGAGGAGACGTACGTCCAGTGGGCCGCCCGTGCACCGAGGGCCTCCAGGGCGCCGCGCACGAAGCGGGGCTGCCAGGACACCTCCACGACGGCGTCCCAGTCCCGTCCGGTCAGGCCCTCGTACGCCGACTCCGCGCGCCGGTCCGCGGCCACCAGCCGCGCCCCCTGGGCGACTTCACCGCTCTCGCCGCGGGCCAGGCACGTCACCCGGTGCCCGCGTTGCACCGCCTGCCGCGCGATCTCGCGGCCCACCCACGCCGTTCCGCCCAGTACCAGGATCTCCATCTGCCCACCCCACCACGGGCGGTGGGCCTCGGACCAGGTGCTTCGCCGAGAGCGGACCCCAGGCGCGTCCCGGGTCAGGCCGCCAGTGCCGTCGTGACCACCAGCGGAGGTCTGGTGCGCTCCGCCGACCAGGTGTGGCTGCGCGCGAGTTCCGGGTCCGCGAGGGCGAGGGCCTCCTGCACGGACGGGCGCAGCTGGGCGACGTCCCGGAAGCCGGTGCGTTCCAGCAGCGCCGGCAGGAGGGCGACGGGCCAGGCGTGGTTGCGCACCTCCTGCCAGGAACCGTCGGTGCGCCGCAGCCGTACGGTCAGCTGCTCGCCGGGCCCGTAGGCCTCCCCCGGGGCGCCGATGCGCAGGGAGGCGTAGTCCATGCCGGTGCAGTCCGGGTCGGTGACCAGCAGCACGAACGGCGCGCCCGGCCGCAGCAGTCGGCGGATCTCGGTGAAGACGGCGAGGACCGCCTCCTCGGTGGGCAGCGAGGCGAGCACGTGGTTGCACATCACGGCGTCCGCGCAGCCGTCCGCCAGGCCGACCGCCCGTCCGTCCCGGACGAGGTGGTATTCCGCCACGGCCGTGCCCGAAGCGCGCGCCAGCTCCAGCATCTCGGGCGAGGTGTCCACGCCCAGCACCCGCGCCCCCAGCACCCGGGCGGCGTGGCCGGCCACGGTGCCCGGCCCGCACCCGTAGTCCACGAGGACCTCGCCGCCGCGGAGCCGGCGGGACAGCTCCCGGAAGACGAACGGGTAGCCGAGCAGCCAGTCCGTGGCCGCCTCCACCGCCGCGAAGGCCTGCGCGCCCTCACGGCCGGACCACGCGGCGCTCTCTCCGGCGCCGGCTTCCCCGGATCCCTGCGACCAGTCGCTCACCACCCCACTATCGGCCCACCGGCGCCCTGCGCGGGTGCTACGACACGAGCGGACGGCCCGTCGTGGTCGGACGGCTTCGTCACGACCAGGGTCAGGTGATCGGATGCAGGCGGGACGGCGCGAGCGGGGCACCCTGGCGGTGCGCGTCGGCGGTGGCCAGGGCGCTGCCCGCCAGCCAGCTCTCCCAGTCGAGGTTCCAGTCGCCGATGCCGTTGTCGAAGGGGGCCATCTTCTCGCCGCCGCTGTTGACCACCTCGACGATGTCCCCTTCGCGCACCGTCTCGAAGAACCAGGCGGCGTCCGCCGTGCTCATGCCCGTACAGCCGTGGCTGACGTTCTCCTCGCCCTGCGCCTCGACCGACCACGGCGCGGCGTGGATGTACTCGCCGCTCCACGTGACCCGGGTCGCGTAGCGGACGGGCAGGTCGTAGAACTCCTTGGTGCCGCGCTTGATGCCGACGGTGTCCCCCCGCATCCGCACCTTGGGCTCCTTGCGCAGGACCACCTTGATGCCGGCGCGCGTCCTGAACCCGGCCTTGCCGGTGGTGACCGGGATCCTCCTGATGATCCGTCCGTTGCGGCGTACGGTCATCTCGTGGGCGGCGGAGTCGGTGACGGCCTCGATCCGGTCCGCGACGGTGAACTCCAGCGGCTCCGAAGGGCCGCCGTAGCCTAGGTCCCCGATCTCGACTCCGTCGAGACCGCTGCGCACGCGCACCACGGCGTGGGCGGGCCAGTAGGTGCGGGGCCGGTAGTGCAGGGTCGATGGGCCGACCCAGTGCCAGGCGCCCTCGACCCTGGGTTCCGAGGTCACCTGCAGGGCCTGCTCCACCCGTGCGCGGGCCAGCGGGTCGTGGGCCGGCACGGGGCGGCTGAGCTCGGCGGTGACGATCTCCCCGGCGCCGTACGTGCCCGGGCGGGGCCCGAACTCGGCCGTCAGCCGGCCCGCGTCGGCGGAGTCGGCGGGCGGGGCGGTCCTGAACGCCATGGTCACGCCGACCGGGGTGCCGGCCGCGTCCTGGGCGCCGACCCGGACCGTGTACGTCTCGCCCGCCCGGAGCGGCTCGGTGTTGAGCCAGCGCCCGCTGTCGGGGGCGAGTTCCCCGGCCAGGCGGCGGCCGTGGCCGTCGGTCACGGTCACGTCGGTGAGACGTCCGCGTTCCGCGAGGGCGATCTCCAGCGGCGCGTCGGCGTCCGTGGGCAGCTCGTCCGCGCGGGCGGCGCCCTGCGGGCCCCCGAGGGCGGGCGCCCGCAGGAGGGTCCCGCTGCCGCGGGCGGTGGCCCGGACCCGCTGCTCCCGCCAGCCGCCGCACAGCCCGGACCGGGAGGTGTGGACGGCGCACCGGCCCGCGCCCGCCCGGCCGCCCTCGTCCAGGGCCCTGCCGACCAGCAGGGTGACCGCCGCCTCCTTCCGCCCGTGGCCCGCCGCGGGCCCCGCGGCGTCCGCGTCGGACGCCCGGCCCGGCGCCGCCGCGGCCACCAGCATGGCTCCCGTCACGGCGGCCACCACACCCCACGCCTTGGTCAGTTGCATGCGCTGCCCTCCCGTATGTCACACAGTCGGATCCCACACGGCCGGATCCGTACGGCCCTTGGCAGCATCAAAACGATCGGGAGCCAAAATGATGATCATGAACTCGGCTCTGCGGCCGAACGGGCCCCCAAGTGAACTCGTACGGAGCACATGCCGGTCCGGTGGTCGCGGCGACCGGGGGTGCGTAGCATCCGGGCATGCCCGACTCCCGACCGGACTCCCGCCGCGACTCGCCGTCCGACCGCCGACCCGACTCGCCCTCCGGCGCGCCGTCCGACCGCCGGCCCGACGCGCCGTCCGGCTCCCGGCCCGGTCCGCGCCCGCGCCCGCGGCTCCAGCGGCTGCGCGAAGACCACGCGCCGGCCCTGCTCGCGTTCGAGCGCGAGAACCGCGCCTACTTCGCCGCGTCGGTCCCCGACCGCGGCGACCTCTACTTCGCGCGCTTCGACGAGCGGCACGCCGAGCTGATGGCCGAGCAGGCAGCCGGGCTGCACCACTTCCACGTGGTGGTGGGCGAGGCCGGCGAGGTGCTCGGGCGGGTCAACCTGGTCGACGTGGCGGACGGTTCGGCCGAACTGGGGTACCGGATGGCCGAACGGGCCGCCGGCCGGGGGCTGGCCACGGCCGCCGTCGGCGAGGTCTGCGCGCTGGCCGCCGCGGAGTACGGCCTGACCTCCCTGCGGGCCGTCACCACGCTCGACAACGCCGGCTCGCGCGCCGTGCTGGCCCGTGCGGGGTTCGCCCCCACCGGCGAGATCGAGCTGGACGGCCGACCGGGTCTCGGCTTCGTACGGTCCCTGTGACGACCCGGCCGCGGGCGGCGACCCCCGTCACGCCGGCCCGTACCGCCGGGCGGACTCCCTTCCTGGGAGCAGCCGGTCCACCTCCCCGTGGGCGTGAGCCCAGGTCACAGGGCCCGGCGCATGCACACGCGCGGCCAGCGGTCCAGGCCGTGCCGGGCCTCCTGTGCCCGGATCTCCCGCAGGCCGGGCGTGAGCGCTCCCTCGTCGAGCGGCAGGAAGCCGCAGCGCGCGTAGTACGGAGCGTTCCAGGGGACCTCGGTGAAGGTGGTGAGGGTCAGCGCGGGTGCCCCTTCGCGGGTGGCGTACGCGGCCAGGTGGTCCAACAGGGACCGGCCGATGCGGCGGCGGGCGCTGTCCGGGTGGACCGACACCTGCTCGACGTGGAGGTTGCCGTCGACCCGGTCGGCGATCAGGTACGCGACCGGGACGCCGTCCGGCGCCGCGGCCGGGTCGGCGGCGACCCAGGCCAGCCCGGCCCGCTGGTAGTCGGCGAGTTCGCCGAGCGGGAGGGGCTCGTCGTCGGCGATCTCGGGCATGCCGATGTCCCGGAAGCACCGCCCTGCCGCCCTCTCGATGTCCTGCAGGAGGGGCAGTTCGTCCAGGCGTGCTGCTCGTATGCGCATGGGCACATTGTGGCGGCCGGGCCGCGCGGTGCCCCCTGATGGAGCGGGCCGGGCTCGCGGCGCGGCCGGGGACCCGGCCCGGTCAGATCCGCTCCAGCACGGCGCGCAGGGCGTCCATGACGTGGCTGCGCCAGCCGCCGCCCATGAGGGTGCGGGCCCTCATCTGGGCCGGGTCGTCCGGGTCGAACCCCTCGTGGACGAGGAAGAGCCTGGTCCCGCGGCCTTCCGGTTCGAGCGTCCACGTGATGGTCCAGTCGGCGCGGTTGGCGTCGGGGTCGGAGGCGCCGGAGGCGTCGGTCCAGCGGACGGAGAGCATCCGCCCGGTCTCGTAGGCGAGCACCTCGGCCGCCGTCGTGCCGGAGTAGTTCGTGTGCGGGCGGGGCAGCGAGGTCATCGTGTAGCGGTGGCCGACCTCGAGGCGGAAGTCCGAGGGCATGAGCCATTGGGCGATCAGATCGGGCTCGGTGAGGGCCCGCCACACCTTGGCCGGCGGATGCGGCAGGAACTGGTCGACCCGGACCGTGGTGAGGTCCTCGTCGGAGCCCGGGGCGGTGCTCCCGGAGTCGTCGGAGGGACCGGAGGGGTCGGAGGCGTCGGAGGCGTCGGAGGCGGAGGTCATGTCTCATCGTCCGGCATGCGGTCCAGGAGATCGCCCAGGCCCTTGAACCTGTCGCGCCAGAACCGCTCGTACGGATGGAGCCAGTCCTGTACGTCGGCCAGCGGGGCGGCCTCGAGGCGGTAGATGCGCTGCCGGCCGGCGCGCTCCTCCGAGACGAGCCCCGCCTCCCGCAGCACCTTCAGGTGTTCCGAGAGGCTGGGGCGGCGCATGTCGAAGTGGTCCGCGAGCGACTGGACGGGCTGGGGGCCCCGCTCGCGCAGCAGGCGCAGGACCTCGCGGCGGGTGCCGTTGGCGAGAGCGGCGAACACGCGGTCCTCGGCGACACCCGTCGTGGCCATGGCGCTAGAAGCCTTCCTTCTCCGTGAGCAGCATCAGGGCGTTGCCGTCGAGGTCGCGGAAGCCGGCCATCCGCCCCCAGGGGGCCTCGTCCGGACCGGTCACCTCCACACCGGCCGCCGCGAGCCTCGCACAGTCGGCGTCGACATCGGCCGTGACCAACATGATCCCCCGGGCGGAGCCGGGCGTGAAATCGCCCATCCCCGGACCGGAGAGCGTGAAAACGGTCTGCGCGCCCTCGGGGGCGACCTGGAGCCAGCGCAGGGGGCCGACGCGGCGGTCGGCGCGGACCTCGAAGCCGAGAACGCCGGTGTAGAAGTCGAGCGCCCGGTCCTGGTCGGCGACGGGGAGGGTGACGAAGGAAGCGTGCGTGATGGTCATGCCCGCCACAATAGGTAGGGGATTTCCTACGTGTCAAACGTAGGAGATTTCCTACCCATGCGGGGCGGCAGACCGTCGTTATGATCACCTCGGCGGGGCCGTAGCGCAGAGGTCGTCGCACCTGGCCTGCACAGCCGGAGGACGTCGGTTCGAATCCGACCGGCCCTGCCACCCTCCCGCACCGCTCCCGCCCCACTCCCCCACCCCGACTCCCGCCCCCGCCTCGAATGGTGATGACCCGTGAGCAGAGAACCGCTGGTGGGCGGGCTCCCCGTCGAGGAAGTCACCCTGTGGCACCGGGTCCGGCGCTACGCCGTGCCCCGCTGGATGATCGAGGACGCGACCGAGACCCGGCTCGCCGGTGACTGGCGCTCGGCCTGCGCGGTCGCCGGCGTGGACGTCGTCCTCGACCCGGCGCGGATCGGGAAGGGGCACGGCGCCGCCGTGCGGGACGCGGTCTCGGACGACCTCGCGCACCTGGTACCCGACCTGTTGCGCTGGCACCTGCCCCGGGCCCTGGCGGCCGGCACGATGCTGGCGCCGCGCCGGGTGGTCCTCCTCGCCCGCCACGGCGGCGGCAGCCGCCGCCTGCGGACGGCCGCGCAGCCGGCGTACCTGGCCGTGCGCACCCCCGGCGCGTGGGACGCTCCCCAGCGGCTGGTCCTGGACTTCCTCGCGGCCGACGACCCCGCCCTGCAGCCCGCACACCTCGTGGACGACTGGACCGGGGCGCGCCACTTGTGGGACGCCCGACGGACCCCGGAGCTGCGCACCTGGTGCGGGGGCGGCGCGGGGCGGCTCCCCTTCTTCCACGCGGACGGCACCCCGCTCGCAATCCGCGAGCTGCCCGACACCGACCCCGGCTCCGCCGATCCGGCCGCGCGGGAAGAGTGGATCGCCGTCCTCCAGGCCCGCGGGGACCTCGTGGGCGCCTTCGCGGCCGCGGGGGTGGAGATCGATCCGGCCGCCCTGCCGCTGGACGCCGGCTGGGGCCCCGCGCAGCCCGCGGCCGCCATCGGCAAGCTCCCCCTGGACCTGCCCCGCACCGTACGGGAAGTACGACGGCTGCTCGCGGCGGGGGCCGGCGACCGGTTCCGGATACCGGGCGCGTACCGCGGGGACGTCCTGCTGGAACCGGCCGGTCCCGGGCCGCACGCCGCTCTCCGGGCCCGCGCCGAGGGCCCGTACCGGACCTCGCAATTGTCCACCGTCCCGGGGATCGTGTGGCGACGCCTGCCCGACCTCCAGCTCGTCCGCACCGGGCGGCTCGCGCCACAGGAGCTCCACCCGCTGGTGGCCGCCGCCCTGTTCCCGGCCTCGGGCCCCGGCCGCGGGCCGGCCGGCCCGCCCGCCGTCCTGGAGCCCGTGCGGGTCAGGTGCGGGGGCGAGTGGCACCTGGTCGGCTTCCGCGACGGGCGCCTGCACATCCCGCACAGCGCCCGTGAGCAGCAGCGCGAGCAGGCCCTGCTGGCCTTCGGCGGCGCCGTCTGCGGGTGCTACGCCGTCCAGCGCGCCTGGGTCTCGGGCCGGGGCCGGCTGCCGCGTGCCCTGCGGCCGCTCCGGCGGGAGGCCTTCGAGCGCGCACGGCACGGCGACCGGCCGGGGATCGACGCCCTGCTCGCCGCAGGCCTGGACGCCGAGGTCCGGGACCCGGAGACCGGCCTGCGCCTGCGGGACGTGCTGGGCCGTCTCGGCGCCGAGGCGGGCTGACGGCGCCGGGAGCAAGATGGGAAGGGGGCCGGTCCGGCGACGGGAGTGATCATGTTCCAGGACACCAAGGCGTTCAGCGGGTTCTCGGTGGACGACATCGCGAAGGCCAAGGAGTTCTACGGCGGGACGCTCGGCCTGCGGGTCACCGAGGAGAACGGCATGCTCTTCCTGCACCTCGGCGGCGGCGGGAACGTGCTGCTGTACCCCAAGGACGACCACCGGCCGGCGGAGTTCACCGTCCTCAACTTCCCGGTGGCCGACATCGACGAGAGCGTCGACGCGCTCACGGCCCTCGGGGTGGCCTTCGAGCGCTACCCGGGCTTCGACGCCGACGCCAAGGGCATCGTCCGCGAACAGGGCGAAGGCATGCCCTCCATCGCCTGGTTCAAGGACCCGGCGGGCAACGTCCTGTCCGTCCTCACCGAATAGGCCCGCCGGGGCCCCGACCCCCACCGGGCGCCGACGCCTGTGTGACGGCTCTCACACGTTTCCCTGCTCCTGCGTGTCGACCGGATGCGGTGCGGCGGGCGTATGCCCGGTGAGAGGGTCACCTGGATTCGGGAGCGATTTTTGACCGTCGAGGAGTTCGAACAGTTCTACGCACAGGCGGCGGGGCGGCTGACAGGCCAGTTGTACGTCATGCTCGGTGATCACCATGAGGCCCAGGACGTGGTGCAGGAGGCCTTCGTCAGGGGCTGGGGCAGACGGCGTCAGCTGGACCGGGACGGCCGGCCGGAGGCGTGGATCCGCACCGTCGCGTGGCGGCTCGCGGTGAGCCGGTGGCGCGTGCGCCGCCGCACCGCCGAGGCCTGGCAGCGCACCGCCCCCGCGGGCCACGTGGAGGGTCCGGGGCCGGAGGCGGTCGCCCTCGTCCAGGCGCTGGCGCACCTGCCTGCTGTGGTGGCCGCTGTGGATCGGCCTGGCCTCCTGGAGCCTGCGCCGCCCCCGGGTGCGCGCCGCGTACCTGTGCCTCGCCGCCCCGCTGGGCACCACCCTCGCCCTCACCTTCTTCACCGGGCGGTGGGCGGGTTGAAAGGGCCGTCGAGGCGCCGCGTAGAGTCCGCCCGTGGACAGACACATCATCTTCGAGCGGCTGCACAACTTCCGTGATCTGGGCGGCTATCCGACCACCGACGGCCTGACGGTGCGCTGGGGCAGGCTGTTTCGGTCCGACTCCCTCGGCAAGCTGCACGGCCGGGACTGGGAGCGCTTCCTGGAGCTCGGCGTCGAGGCGGTCATCGATCTGCGGTACTCCTGGGAGATCGACGCGAAGGGGCGGGTGCCCGAGCACCCGTCACTCGCCTATCACCACCTGAGCATCGAGCACCGCCCCTACGACCAGGCGGCCCTCGGCCCGGACGTCGAGACCGGCCCCTACCTCGCCGAGCGGTACATGGAGGTGGCCCACGACGGCGTCGGCGAACTGCGCCGGGCCCTGGAGGTGATCGCCGGCCAGGAGGGTCCCGTCGCCTTCCACTGCGCGTCCGGCAAGGACCGCACCGGTCTGCTGGCGGCGCTGGTCCTGGTGCTGCTGGGGGTGCCCGAGGAGGTGGTCGTCGAGGACTTCGCCCTCACCGGCCTCGCGACGGACCGGCTGCTCGCGGACTGGCGGGCGGACCACCCCGGCGAGGAACCCGCCTGGCCGGGGTACGGCCGGGCGCCCGCCGAGGTGATGCGCCTGTTCCTCGCGTCCCTGGCCCGCGAGCACGGGTCAGTACGGGCCTACGCGGCAGGCCTGTTGGGCGCGGACGACACCGTGGTCGCCGCCCTGCGCGCGAACCTGCTCGAACCCGCCCGGCAGAACGCGTAAGGGCCCGTCTCAGCCCCGCCGGGAGCGCCGCGGCTCCGGCTCCCGCCCCGGCGGGGAAAGGGACGGCCTAGGGGGTGTCTGACGGAGGTCCGTGGTGAAGGAGCGGTGTCCGGTGCGTGCTCTCGGCGTGCCGGCCGGATGCCCCCGTACTGGACGTA